>CAZZUU010000193.1:0-7685 GCA_964657275.1 uncultured Mucilaginibacter sp.
AACCCCTGTAAATGAGGCTATTTATTACATGATAAAGGCTACGGAAGCGACTTGAACTTTTGACCCTGTTGGATTGGATTATCGTTTAACTCGCTAATTTAGTATTTACAACGCCATTGATCACTCGCTCCAATTCTTCAAGGTCGAACGGCTTGGCCAGGTACGTCTGTGCGCCTGCATGGTTGGCGAGAATTTCTATATCGCTATTCGCCGAAAAATAGATCACCGGGATATTTTTCAGGTCGTCGTTCTTTTTAAGGGTTTGGGTTGCGATGATGCCGCCATCATCGGGTATCCAGTTGTCCATCAATATTACAGCGGGCAAAATTGACGAAACTTTTTCCTGTATGTTATTACAGTCGGTAAAAGAAAATACCTTCCACCCCTGCTCTTCTAAAATATAACTGCAGATCGAAAGAATATCTTCATCGTCATCGAAAATTACGATCTTCTTATTGGAATTATTCATTGGCTATGTAGGGAGTGAAACTATGTATTAGATTTTATAAAAGCAAATATTTTATACTCCGTATGGTTTAGAATTCTAAAAGCCTCGCCAACGTTTGTCATCATTTCATAACAATTCGGTTTAAAAGCCGTTTATTCAAACTTTTAAGCGAAATTATCCGTTATTTTATATCAAAACGGGGTCGGTATGCGTGGATTCGAATTTTCGAAATTTAAGCCCAATCAAATTCCAAAAGGCGGATTTGAAGAGTTACTAAAATTATTCCTTGAATTACTCAACTATACATCGGGTGATGCAGGCGAAGCCTTGTCGTGGATGAACGAGCTCGATAAACAATATAACCTTACCAATGATGAATATGGTATGGGCGATTTTATCGATGAACTTAAACAAAAAGGTTATTTAAGTGAAGATAATCAAAATGGTGAATTTAAGATCACCGCAAAAACAGAGCAAAGCATACGGCAATCGGCACTCGAGGAAATATTCGGCAAACTAAAAAAATCAGGCAAAGGCAATCACCGCACACCCCAATCAGGCCAGGGTGATGAAAAAAACGCCGAACGCCGCGAATTTGAATTTGGGGATAGCCTGGATCAAATAAATATGACGCAGTCTATCCATAACGCCCAGGTTAATCATGGCATCAACGATTTTATGATGACCGAGCGCGACCTTGAGGTAGAGGAAATGGACTACAAAACCCTAACTTCTACTGTGCTGATGATAGATATATCCCATTCCATGATCCTTTACGGCGAGGACCGGATAACACCTGCAAAAAAGGTAGCTATGGCCCTGGCCGAGCTTATTCGCACTAAATACCCTAAAGACACGCTTGATATTGTTGTTTTTGGCAACGATGCATGGCCAATAACTTTACAAGACCTGCCCTATCTGCAGGTGGGGCCTTATCATACCAATACCTACGCAGGTTTAGAACTGGCTACTGATTTACTGCGCCGGCGTAAAACGCACAACAAGCAGATATTTATGATTACCGATGGTAAACCCACCTGCTTAAAAGAAGGCACTAAATATTATAAGAACAGCATCGGCCTCGATCGCAAAGTGGTGAATAAAACCCTTAACATGGCCGCCCAGTGTAAACGGCTCAAAATACCTATCACCACTTTTATGATAGCGAAAGACCCGTACTTGCAACAGTTTGTTCGTAAATTTACCGAAACTAATGGCGGCAAAGCATTTTACAGCTCGCTAAACGGTTTGGGCGAATATATTTTTGAAGATTACATCCGCAACAGGAGGAAAACCGTTAGGTAATTTGCGGATGTGCAAATATGCAGATTAACAATCTTCCCCCAATGACTAATGACACAATGACCAATGACTAACAAAACAGACATAAAAACACTTGGGCAATTAAAAAAAACCGATTACAAAAGCCGGTCGGTTAAAGATGAATTGCGCGAAAACCTGGTAAAACAACTACAAAAAAACGAAGGTGGCTTTGAAGGCATCGTTGGGTTTGAAGACACAGTAATACCCGATCTGCAAACTGCTATACTTTCGCGCCATAATATTTTGCTGCTTGGACTGCGCGGACAGGCAAAAACCCGCATAGCCCGCTTATTGGTTAATTTGCTTGACGAATACGTACCCTATATTGAAGGGTCTGAATTATACGACGATCCTTTAAACCCGATATCATGGTTCGGTCATCACGAGATAAATACCAAGGGTGATGATACCCCAATTGCATGGGTACACCGCTCGGAGCGTTATACCGAAAAGCTGGCTACTCCTGATGTTACCGTAGCAGATTTGATAGGCGACGTTGACCCGATAAAAGCGGCAACCATGAAGCTGACTTATTCCGACGAGCGCGTTATCCATTTTGGGTTGATCCCACGTGCCCACAGGGGTATTTTTGTGATCAATGAGCTGCCCGACTTACAGGCACGCATCCAGGTATCTTTATTTAATATATTGCAGGAACGGGATATACAGATACGCGGCTTTAAATTACGCCTGCCACTTGATATCCAATTTGTATTTACCGCAAATCCGGAAGATTACACCAACCGCGGGTCTATCGTTACACCGCTAAAAGACCGCATAGAGAGCCAGATATTAACGCATTATCCCCGCTCGGTAGAAATTTCACGAAAAATAACCCAACAGGAAGCTTCACTCACAAGTGAACAGCGCGCTACGATAGAAACCGATGGATTGGTAAAAGACCTGGTGGAACAAATCGCTTTTGAAGCGCGTAACTCCGAGTATATCGATAAAAAATCGGGGGTATCGGCGCGTTTGACCATTTCGGCATTTGAGAACCTGGTGAGCAATGCTGAACGGCGGATGCTTATTAATCATGAAAAAAACACCTTCGTGCGTATCTCTGATTTTTTAGGTGTTATCCCGGCGATAACCGGAAAAATTGAACTGGTTTATGAGGGTGAACTTGAAGGACCCGGTAAAGTGGCCAACATACTGATCGGCAAAGCGATAAAAACGTTGCTGGTGCAGTTTTTCCCCGATCCTGAAAAGTCGAAAAAAGTAAAAGCCCCTAACCCTTACGCCGATATTATCAACTGGTTTGGCGACGGGAACCATTTGTCGTTAGTTGATCAGCTCCCATTCCAGGAATATAAAAAGGCCTTAAATTCGGTTAACGGTTTAAAAAGCCTGGTGAAAAAGTTCCATCCGCGCTTAAGCGAAAACCAGGACCTGTTGCTAATGGAATTTGTATTGCATGGCCTGTCGGAGTTTTCACAACTAAATAAAGGCTTTCTTGATAATGGTTTCGCATTTTCGGACATGTTTAACAGCCTGTTTAACCTGCAGCCCGACGAAGACGACCTGGATATAGACGACGACCGCTATTAATCATTTAATACTTACCCATGAAGGGACAAACCCTTAACATTATACTTGTTGTAATAGCACTTTTATTGATCGACGTATACGTTTTGAGCGGCATACGTGGAATTTCAAAAAAGCGTCTTTTCCTGCAACAGATGTGGTTTAGAAATACTTATTTAACGGTTTCAGCCTTTTTGTTGACCGGTTTATTGCTGGTTATTTACGTAAAGGTGGGGTTGGTGGTCAGGCTTGCGTTTCTATTAGCATTCTTTGTGCTTTTATTATGTAAGGTTTCTTTTTTGCCGTTTTTGCTGATCGACGATCTGCGCAGGCTGGTTATTTATTTAGCAAACCGCCCGAAAAAACCCGCGGCTGAAAAGACCGTTGAACAACCTCAGCCTTTTGCCATCCCGCGTTCAGAATTTCTTATGAAAGCCGGCTTTTTAGCCGGAGCTATACCGTTAGCCGCCATAAAGCTCAATATGAAAAATGAGCTTTACGATTATCATGTAAAACGCCACAAGCTGTACCTGCCAAACCTTCCCAAAGCATTTGACGGCATCAGGCTGGGGCAAATATCGGATATACACTCCGGCAGCTTTTATAATAAAAAAGCGGTTATCGGCGGCGTAGAAATGCTGATGCGTGAAAAGGCCGACTTTATATTTTTTACCGGCGACCTGGTTGATAGTGAAAGCAGCGAAATGAGAGATTACCAGGATGTTTTTACAAAGGTAAAGGCCCCGCTTGGCGTTTATTCTACCCTGGGCAATCACGACTATGGTGATTACGGCAAATGGCCGAACGTCGCTGCCAAAAAACAAAACCTGCTCGATTTGATTGCCACCCATAAAAATATGGGATGGGATCTGTTAATGAACGAAAACCGCCGTTTGAAAGTGGATGGTGAGGAAATTGGAATATTGGGTGTTGAAAATTGGGGGGCATTGAGCCGTTTCCCAAAATATGGCCGGATGGACCTGGCTGTAAAAAACACCGGCGACCTGCCGGTAAAATTACTGCTTTCGCATGATCCTTCGCATTGGCGGGCACAGGTATTGCCGCAGTACCCTCAAATTGATGCCATGTTTGCCGGGCACACGCATGGAATGCAACTTGGCGTACAAACAGAACACTTTCAATGGAGCCCGATAGAATACATTTACAATGAATGGGCAGGCTTTTATCACGAAGGGCCGCAGCAATTGTATGTAAATGTGGGATACGGATTTTTAGGCATCCAGGGAAGGGTTGGAATATTGCCGGAGATTACGATATTTGAGTTAAAAGCCGGAGCTGATCCTTCGCTTAAAAAAGCGTAATACCGTCGCCGGCCGGGGTCATCATCAACTTCTAATGAAAAAAATATTACAGCCTGCTTTTGATTTCCTGCTGTTTAGTAATATTTTCATGGCTTTATGTGCCGTCGCGCAGGGGCTTGTCACTTTCTATTTAATCGGCGCAAAGCCCGTTTTCCCGGTATTAGGCTTATTGTTTACTTCTACCTTGGGTGTATATAATTTCTGTATCCTGCTGGCAAAACCTAACCCTGCAGAACCATCTCCCTATAAACGTATCCGCTGGTTTTTTTCGCATTACAGGTTAATGGTAACGCTCACCATAGTTTCGCTGCTATCGCTTATACCCTTGTTTTTTTTGATGGCTATCGAGTCGAGGATAATGCTGGTTTTTTTGAGTGTTATATCTTTTTGCTATGGTTTACCCTTGTTTACAATTGGCGACCAAAAGTTTGGGTTGCGCAATATCCCCGGCTTAAAACAGTTTTTAATAACGCTGGTTTGGGCATCAAGCACCGTTTTGTTGCCGGTATTGGAGGCGCAGCACCTGCACATCTCCACAATATCCATGCGGGATGTTACCATATTATTCGCCAAACGGTTTTTATTTATTGCTGCCCTTACTGTTCCGTTTGATATACGCGACCTGTTTCACGACCGCAAATCGGGCTTAAAGACAGTACCTGTAGTTTGGGGTGAAAAAAATGCGTACTTATTTTGCCAGGTGCTTTTAGCCGGTTATATCATATTACTTTTCCTTTTCAGGGACAACGGCTTTAACCCTGATTTTTTTGCCCTGACACTTACCGCAATTTTAACAGGCTGGCTGATATTTAAATCCAAGTGGGAAAAAGACGAGTATTATTATTTCTTTTACCTCGATGGGGTGCTGATATTGCAATTCCTGATCCTGCTGGCAGTTAATAAAATCTGGCAGCTTTCCATTTAATTCAAATTCCCAATGATATATTCCAATGGCTGCCAATTACAATAACTCAGCCTGGTTTTATGATAGCCTTTCGCAATTAATTTACGGGCGCGCATTACTCAATGCACAGATATTTTTACTGCAATTTATCCCGGTAAATTCGCGTATCCTGATTGTTGGCGGCGGCACCGGCAAAATATTAGACGAGATCATAAAGATACACTCCTCGGGGCTGCAAGTAACTTACGTAGAAGTCGCTGCCGGCATGATGGCACGTTCAAAAAAGAGAAACACAGGTAACAACAAGGTTATATTTGTTAATGACGCTATAGAAAACATAACGCTGCCTCCCGGATTTGATGTGGTAATAACACCGTTTTTATTTGATAATTTTAAGGAAACTTCCCTGGATAAGATATTTAACAGCATTCATTCCCTGCTTAAAACAGGCGGCCTATGGCTGAATGCGGATTTCCAGCTCACCGGCAAATGGTGGCAAAATTTTTTGCTGAAATCTATGTTCCTTTTTTTTAGAATGCTTTGTGGTATCGAGGCATCAAAGCTACCTGATATTGACAGTCAATTTGTGAAGCACGGTTATGAGGATATTGCAAAGGAAACTTTTTTTGGAGATTTTGTTATATCGAAAGTGTTTAAAAGGCGATAGCGAATAACAGACTTACGAAGTTTCAAAAACTTCGTAAGTCTCATACTTGAACCTACCCCGCATACACAAACTTATACCCTATTCCCCGCACAGTTTGTAAATACTGTGGCGAATCAGCGTTTGCTTCAATCTTTTTGCGGAGCCTAACGATATGCATATCAAGTGTACGTGTATTTACATCAGCGTTATAACCCCAAACTTCCATCATCAATTCTTCGCGGTTAATTACCTTGTTTTTGTTTTTCAGAAAGTAGAGCAATATCCGGTTTTCTAATATGGTCAATTCTATTTTACGGCCATCTCTTATCAACAAATGGGTATTGGGTAAATGTTCCATATTCGCAAAGCGGTGCGACTCGGATTTTTCGTTATTCAACGAGAATTTGATCTTATTGTCTATCATCGCCACCAAAACATCCATATTAAAAGGTTTGATGATATAATCAGACACGCCAAATTTGTAGGCTTCTATTTTGTCTATATCCTGCCCTTTGGCGGTCATCATAATCACCTGCTGATCGAAACCCTTATTGCGAATATTAGCGCACACTTCCGATCCCGGCTTACCGGGCAGCATCCAGTCTAACAAAACTATGTTAGGCTGTTCCTGCAAAATTATCTTTTCAGCATCGTCGCCATTACCGGCCTCCAAAACTTTGTAGCCTTCAGATTGCAGGCGTTCAGCAACAAGGAAACGCAGGTTTTCATCATCTTCAACCAGCGCGATTTTAATTTCTTTTTCCATTTTTTACTTTTCGTAAGGAAAGATAACCATAAACTCCGAGCCTTCATTGAGCCTGCTGTTTACCATTATCTCGCCGTTCATAAAATTAACCAGTTCTTTACAGAATGCCAAACCCAACCCAACACTTCCGTTTTGGTTATATTGGTTTTCAACCCTGTAAAATTTTTTAAATATATTGTTTAGTTCCGTTTTTTGAATCCCTATTCCTTTGTCGGCAAATGAAAAAACGATATTTCGCCTTTCCAGCCTGATGTTGATATTAAGCTCCTTTTTCTGCGGATGCGAATATTTATAAGCGTTTTCTATCAAATTTTGAAAAACGCTGCCCAGCAACACCGGGTCGGTATAAAATGATTTGATACCGCTCACTTTCGAACTAATCTTAAAATCGGGATATTTTATTTTAAAGGTTTCGATATAACCCGCAGCAAAATCTTTTACCTCAATTTCTTCTTTTTTTATATTGATAGATTTGTTTTCCAACTGTGTGAACGACAAAAGTTTATTCATCAGGTCATTAAGTTTATCAGCTTCTTCATTTAAAATTTTCCCATATTGTTTGCGTTGTCTTTCACTCAGTTCGTTGTCACCCCCGAGGTTTGATCCGGCAATTTTTATTACGCTAACCGGGGTTTTAAACTCGTGCGTAAAGTTGTTAATGAAATCGTATTGCAATTTGAATAATTTGATATTCACATTCAGGTTACGATAGATAAGCCAGCCTACGAGCACTAAAAAACAATAAACCA
>CAZZUU010000194.1:0-7662 GCA_964657275.1 uncultured Mucilaginibacter sp.
TATTTGACATGCTTTTAGGGAGGTCCTGCAAAAATTTGCTCCAATCCGGCTGGGCCTGCACCCTTGTATTTACGAATTGCTGCTGGTTACGCACCGTAGCAATATATGCCTCATCCTCCGGGTCTGCCTTGCCGGTAAAATCTATCAGTCCACCGTTTAACAATGTCGAAGGGATTTTCATGCGATACATTAACGACGAGCTATCGATCCAGTTTCGTCCTCCCGGCCAACCGGCAACATTCGGCGGATTAAACAATACCTGTCCCAAAACCCGCTGAAATTGCAGCAACACTTCAGGGCGCTGGTAAGTGATATAAAACTGCCTGTTTAATCCCACCAAAAACTCCACCGGCGCCTTGACCAAGTTACCTATATTTTTATCGTCATAAAACCAATCGGCCGTAAAAACATATTCCAACAACGGTTTTATTTCGTAGTTACCATTATAAAAAACATCTGCCATTGCTTTTACATGTTCCGCATCCGGAATTTCATTTACCATGTATTTGTATAATTTATTGCAGATGAATTGCGCCGTTTCTTTTTTTTCGAGCAGGGCATTCATAATATCCTCACCCGTAAAGTTGCCTGTTTTGCCCATGAAAGTTTTTTCTTCATCGTCATGAAAAAACTTACGCACAACAAACTCTCCTGTCTTGTTAAAACTATAACCGGTAAAGGCCCGTGCCGACTCCTTAACATCCTGCTCGGTGTAATTACCGCGGCCAATGGTAAATAATTCCATTAATTCGCGCGCAAAATTTTCGTTGGGATGCCCTTTTTGATTTTGCTGGTTATTTAAAAATTGCAGCATAGCAGGCGACTCAGCCACCTGGAACAATAACGTGCGGAAATTGCCCAGCGCATTTGCGCGGTGAATATTATTCAGTTGCTGCGCAAACAAGGCGTTGTTGGTACGGCAGGCAAAGTGGTTATGCCAAAACAGCGTCATCTTTTCGCGCAACGGATTATTGGTAGTACTCATCTGGTTTATCCAGCCTGCGTTAAGGTCTTTTTCCTGCTGCCTTTGCTGCTGTAAAAACATTTTGCGGGCAAGTATGTCGCCTTTCATAACCGCAGTATAATCAGTATCGCCTGTAACTACATTGATAGATGCGTCTGTATTGTCATCTTTAAAAAGATGCTTTAGGGCATGTTTAACAGAATCGTTTTTAAATTCTTTGAGATCTTCAAAACGCATACCGAAGCCGGCCCGTGCCCACAAATGCTTTAATTGCTTGCTATTGCTCATAGTTGTAATATGACAACGGGATCAGCGCTTGGTTTAATTACATTTTAATTATGCTAATTATTGCTATTTTAGATCGCTTAAACTTAATGTTGCATGAAGAAGCTTTTTGTGCTCCTCGCTTTATCATTTATAATATTTAATAATTCAGTGGGCCAGGCCAGGAAACCTGGCAAGACAGATACAACCAAGGCGCTTAAAACCATGGCACCTGCGGCTGTCAAAACAGATACGCCCCAGGTTAGGTTCCCGTTAATGATGCAAACAAACAAGTTTAGGAAGTTCGACGACGCCGATCTTAATTTGAGTGAAGATGAGCCCGTAAAAAAATTTGGCGAGATTGATACGGCCGATCTTAAATTAAAATCCTGTGACTTTGAAAAAGATGCCAATGCCATGGTGCTCTTTGATCGCGCCGAAATGATTTGCGCTTACCCGGAAATTGCAATGGAACGGCAAAAGCGGATAAAAATTTTCAACGAGAATGGGAAAAGCGAAGGCAATATTAAAATTGAGCTGAATAACAGGTTTGGAACGGAAGAGGTATTAGGTGTAGAGGCCGTGACTATGAACTTGGTAAAAGGTAAGATTGAATATAGCAAACTTGACCCCAAACTCGTTTACTTTGAACGTACCAGCGAAACAAAAAGCGCGGTTATTTTTACCATGCCAAACGTAAAGCCGGGATCGGTAATAGAGTACCGGTATATTTGGACACGACGTTTTTCCGACAATTTCCCGAAGTGGGATTTTCAATGTGACCTGCCCACACGCTACAGCCAGCTCGACGTTGTTATTGACCCGATGCTGACGTTTACAGCATTATTCAGAAAAGATAAGCCTTTCGCGAAAGATACAGTTAACGGATTTGGGCATGTTTGGGCCATGGCTAATGTGCCGTCGGCAAAGGAAGAGCCATTTATGCGGTCGGCTGTAGACGCGCTTCAAAGTTTGATATTAATTATCAGCGCAATAAAACATGGCGGCGAACAAACCCAACTAATGCAATCATGGGATGTTGTAGGAAAGCAAATTGCCGACGACAAAGCTTTTTCTAAACCGTATGATCAAAGCCTTCATGATGAGGACGACCTTGTTAAGCAGACCAAACAACTCAAAACAGAGGACCAGAAAGTAGCGTTCTTATTTAAAATGGTAAAAACCTCGATGAAGTGGAACGAAAACAAAAATTGGAGTTCAAAAGACGGAATAAGAAAAGCATGGAAGCTAAAAAGCGGTAGCTGGGGCGAAATAAATATGGTTTTGTGTCATTTGCTCAATAAGGCAGGCATAAGAGCCTATCCAATGCTTGTAAGTACACGCGACAACGGTAAAATACTTTCGAATTTTGTAAATGCGTATCAAATTAATAAGCTGGTTACCTATGTGCCGGTTGACAGCAATAAATATTATGTGCTGGACGCATCAGACAGGTATAATATATATAACGAAATTCCGGATGATCTTTTAAATTCTTACGGGTTGTATTTAAACAAGGAGAAAGAAAAGTATGGCCTGGTTTTAATGAAAAAGGATGCCCCGGTTAGAAAAATAGTTTATATAAATGCAGATATAAAACCCGACGGAACGATGAAAGGCATCGCCCAGATAAATAGTCTCAGTTATAATAAATCGGGGTTTTTGGAGCTGTATAAAAAGTTAGACGAAAAGAAATATAAAGAATACCTGGCCGACAACGACAATAATCTAAAAATATCTTCTCTTAAGCTCGAAAATATGGACGTGGATTCCCTTCCATTAACCCAGACTATTGAATTTACACTAGATTTGCCCGGGACTGACGATAAATACATCTACTTTAACCCTAACCTGTTTACATCGTTATATATTAATCCGTTTGTAAACGAAACCAGGGTTTCAGATATTGATTTTGGATATAACCGCGCTTTTTCAATTACCGGCCGGTATAAAATTCCCGAAGGCTACAAAGTAGATGCGCTGCCCAAGAGTATGAGTTTGGTAATGGCTGATAAAAGTATAACGCTTAGACGCAATACAGATAATCAGGAGGGTTATATTACAATCAATTATGTGATTGTGTATAATAAGTTATTTTATTTACAGGCAGAATACCCCGAAATACATACGTATTATAAAAAAATGACCGAAATACTTAATGAACAAATTGTGTTAAAAAAAATATAGCTTATTCTAAACCTCTCACAGCTCAAATAATTATCAATCTTGTGTAATAAATGTCATTTATGATTATATTGGGGTGATTAAACCTAATTACAAATGATCAAACTTTTTACCATTATCACACTTAGTGCGCTCACCTTATCCGCTATTGCGCAAAACTCAACGAAAACTCATGCAACAGAACCGTTCGGCAAAGTTGACAAAGCCGATCTAGAAATGAAATCATGTGATTTTGAAAAAGATGCAAATGCCGAAGTGTTGTTTGATAAGGGCTCTGTTTATTTTTCCCCAGATTACGAAATAGAATTTGACCGGCATGTCCGGACTAAGATATTCAATGAAAAAGGGAACAAAGAAGCAAATGTTCGTATAATTTATTGGGGAGGGTTGCGGGAAGAATACATATCAAAAGTTCAGGCAGAAACAATCAACGTAAATAACGGCAATATCGAGGTCACAAAAATTGACAAGAAATTAATTTATACGGAGACGGTTGATAAATACCGCACCGCTATGGTTTTCTCTTTTCCAAATGTAAAACCCGGCTCTATTGTTGAATTTAAATATACTTTGAGCATTGAATCTATCGCAGCCTTTCCGGATTGGTTTTTTCAGACGGATGTTCCAACGCGGTACAGCGAATTTAGCACGGTAATCCCCAGCATTTTATATTATAAAAAGCTGATAATGGTTAACAGGAAATTTCTTAATAAAGAGGATGATTTTTTTGCGATGTCAAACATTCCGTCTTTTCACAGCGAACCTTTTATGAGTTCTAAAAAAGATAATTTAGATCGCATTTTATACAATTTAAGCGCGGTTAACGCATCTGGAATTTCATTGGGGTTTTCTGATACCTGGGAAAAGGTTGGTGAAAACGAATTAGGTTACGACGATTTCGGGGGTCAATTAAAGAGGAAATTAGATGGCGAGGAGGTTATACTTGACAAGGCTAAAACATTAAAAACCAATGATGATAAAATAGCTTATATTTTTAATGAGGTAAAAAACCGGATGAAATGGAATGACGAAGATGTACGTTACACAATTGATGGCACACGGGAGGCTTGGGCAAAGAAAATAGGAAACTCAACAGAAATTAACCTGGCTTTGTATCACTTGCTTCAAAAGGCCGGGCTTAGCGTTTTACCAATGCTCGTGAGTACAAGAGATAACGGAAAGGTAAACCCGGCCTTCACCAGTAATTATCAATTTAACCGGGCTGTCGCGTATATTCCGGTTGATAGTAATAAGTATTATGTTTTAGATGCTACAAGCAAATACAATATCTATAATCAAGTTCCGAACGCGCTACTAAATGGATTTGGCTTCAGTATTGATAAGCAGTACAAAAAATACGATCTGGTATTTCTGCAAAAAACCGACCTTGTAAGGAGGGTTGCCTTAATAAACGCCGAAATTAGGCCAGATAGCAAATTGATTGGAACTGTACAGCTAAATAGTTCCAGCTATGATAGAATGGATGCAGTAGAAAGATATAAAAAAGACGGCGAAAAGAAATATATTGACTATTTGACCAATGGCGATAACAATTTAAAAATATCATCGGTAAAATTTGAAAACATGGAAATCGATACCTTGCCGTTAACGCAAAATATAGATTTTAATCTTGCTCTTGCCGGATCAGATGAAACCTACATTTATCTCAACCCCAACTTGTTTATTTCACAGCAGGACAACCCGTTTTTAAGCGAACATCGTAATACTGACATTGATTTTGGGCATCGCGAAAGTTATTCATCAATTGGGATTTACAAAGAACCGGCAGGTTATAAAGTTGATGCTATGCCAAAAAGTGTGAGTATGACTACACCTGATAAAGGCATTAGCTTTAAACGTTTGGTTGCCGAGCAGGATGGAACGTTAATAGTAAAGTTTTCGGTTAATTATAATAGGTCTCTGTACTTTAAGGAGGAATATCCTGATCTCCACGAGTTTTTTAAAAAGATGAACGAAATGATGAATGAACAGGTTGTGTTAAAAAAAATATAGTTTGTTATTGTCCTTAATTTCGCAGATTATACAAAAAATTACAGCTGCTTTTAAAGCACCGGATACTGCCGCCACCTTTTACTTTCCGGGCACTTTTAGCTAATGGTAAACCGATATAAATATCAAATGGATATTTCATAATGTCAGATTAATCATTATATTCGATCGATTAAACCTAATTACAATGATTAAACTCTTTACTATTATTACGCTGGGCGCCCTCACATTAGCTGTTAAGGCGCAAACTCCCGCCGCTATCCCAACTACAGAGCCATTTGGCAAAGTTGACAAAGCCGATCTCGAAATGAAATCATGTGATTTTGAAAAAGACGCCAATGCAGAAGTGTTGTTTTCAAAAAGCGACGTTTACTTTGGGGCGGATTTATTAAGCATCACTAACGAGGTTCACAGGAGGATAAAAATATTTAACGATAACGGCAAATCGGAAGCCGATATCCGTTTGCCTTATTATGGCGGAAACCAATACGAATACATTACAGGTCTGCAAGCAGAAACTATCAATTTAAACAACGGAAATATCGAAATTACCAAACTCGATAAAAAGCTGATCTATACCAAAATAATCGATAAGGAAAGAAATGAAATAACGTTTACCATGCCCGACGTAAAACCCGGATGCATAATTGAATATAAATATAAATGGAATACCAATTACTTCGGTAACATGCCGGACTGGGAATGCCAGGAAAAAATACCGGTGAGATATAGTGAGTTTAAAACTTCAATTCCTGATATTTTTTATTTTAGGGTACACTCCCATTTGTCACAGCCATTTGTAAAACAAACTACTGAAGCGTTAGGAAGAAGTTTAGGCGCGGGGGCTGATGCTGACCCTTACAACCTTGATGTTCAAACGCGGGGTCTTGCTAATATACCATCACTGGTCGACGAGCCTTATATGTCATCATTTCACGATAACGCCCAGGCATTGCGTTTTCAGCTTGTTTCTATCAGGCCTATAGGCGGATTTACGCATACCGGCTCAGATTCGTGGGCCAAGGTAGGGGGAACCCTTATTGATGATGAAGATTTTGGCGGGCAACTTAAACGATCTTTAACCGACGAAGATGTCATCGTAAATAAGGCAAAAGCACTTAAAACCGATAATGAGAAAATAGTGTATATTTTTAATGAGGTTAAAAATGCAATGAAGTGGAATGGGCAGGATAATTGGTGCACTAATGATGGTACCTATAGAGCTTGGGTTAATAAAACGGGCAACTCCACTGAAATAAATCTCATCTTATATCATTTACTGAAACAAGCAGGAATAGAGGTGTATCCGATGGTAGTGAGCACAAAAGAACATGGCAAGGTCGATCCATTTTACACTTCAGTTTATCAGTTTAACAAAGCAGTTGCTTATATACCCGTTGACAGTACAAAAATTTACATACTTGATGCTACGGGGAAATATAATATTTATAATGAAATACCCGCTGACCTGCTCAACTCGGCTGGGTTGTATGTGGATAAAAAAAATAATAAATACGATATCATCACACTCCATAAAAATGAGCCAGTTCGCAAGGCGGTGTTAATAAACGCTGAAATTAAACCTGATGGAAAAATGGATGGAACGGCGCAGATAAGCAATATGAGCTATAATAGGATAGCGGCAGTGAGCAGGTACAAGACCGATGGTGAAAAAAAATATATCGATTATTTACAAGATGGGGACAATAATCTTAAAATAGCATCTGTTAAATTCGATAATATGGAAGTTGATTCGTTGCCATTAACAGAGAATATCAATTTCCATTTGGACCTTGCCGGATCTGACGAGAACTACATTTATTTTAACCCCAATTTGTTTACCTCTCTGCATAACAACCCCTTCTTAAGCGAAAACAGGCATACAGACATCGATTTCGAATACCTTAGAACATACCTTATAAGCGGAATTTATAAAATGCCGTCCGGCTACAAGATTGATGCGCTCCCCAAAAGTGTAAACATGGTAATGCCTGACAAGGGCATCGCCTTTAAACGCATCGTTGCCGAGCAGGACGGATCGATAATTGTGAGATATACCATAGACTTTAGAAAAGACGATTATAACAAAAATGATTATCCGGATTTTCACGATTTTTTCAAGAAAATGAATGAACTGCTGAATGAACAAATAGTGCTGAAAAAAATATAAGGAAAATATGTGCAAGAGACGTTTGAGCTTTCTGCTTTTTGTATTGGTGGCATTAATGGGTGCGGTCAAT
>CAZZUU010000195.1:0-7094 GCA_964657275.1 uncultured Mucilaginibacter sp.
TGACGGGTGATCAAAATTGCTGATGATCAATTAGACTAACGGTTTCAATTTGTAAGCCTAAATCTCATTAAGCTCTTCGCGAACGACTATGCCGCGCGGCGTTCGCAACGACAAAGTTTTACATAGCCGGCGTTTCTACAAATTTGTAGTGTACGTTATGCCATATGTCTGCGGCAATAGCTTCGGCAGTGCGGTTGCCATCAGTAATCAACACTTCTTCTTCAGCTTTCAACCGTTCAATAATTTCAAAGTATTTACCGCGCACATTTTGCAGGTTTTCCAATGTTTCGTAAAGCTCAATGGAAGTACGGCCTTTATTGAGGCGTTCGATACTTATTTCGGGGGATATATCAATGTAAATATTAAGGTCGGGCCGTAGCAGGCCGGCACTTAAAGAATTCGCAGAGATCACCCATTCCAAATCCATATGCGGACTTTGGTAAGCGTAGGAAGATAAATAATAACGATCGGTTATCACGGTGTAGCCGTCTTCCAGCATTTTTAAAATACCGTTGGTTTTATTCAGCAGGTGATCTAACCGGTCGGCTACAAAAAGTGCAGCAATGGTCCGGTGATCGGCCTCCATGCGGTGATTAAATACATCACGTATCAGTTTGCCCATCGGGCTATCGGTAGGTTCGCAGGTAGTATAAACTTTTAAGCCCGCTTTTTCGAGTTTATCCGCCAATAGCTTTACCTGTGTGCTTTTTCCGCTGCCGTCGATACCCTCAAACGCAATAAAAAAGTTCTTCTTCATTGCTCAAATATACAGCCTTAAACGGGAAATTTTCGCAACAAACGGAACCGTGTAATGATTTAAACCTGGGTGTAAAGCTCTTCTATCTTCTCCAGCGGCACGCCTTTGGTTTCAAACACGTAGCGCAGTGTAAATAAGATCATACTAAGATTGATAACTGCATAAATCCCAAACGTAGCAACCGGCCCTAAATTTGAAAGCATCAGCGGAAACGTAAGCGAAACAATTGAGTTGGCCACCCAGTTTCCAAATACAGCTATAGACGTTGCCGTACCGCGTACCTTGTTAGGGAAAATCTCAGCCACATAAACCCATAGCACCACCCCCCATGTACTGGCGAAACCAGCTATATAAACGAATATGGTGATCAGCACAAAATAGTTGTTAAGCATATCCAGGTAAAATAGCAAAGACAATATTGCCATGCACACGCCCATAATGGCCGACCCGGTAAGCAATAACTTTTTTCTGCCGATCCTATCTATCAGGAAGAAGGCGATTACCGTAAATATAAGATTTACTACACCGGTTAACATGGTTTGATATAATACGCTGCCGCCCACATGTGTTTTTTCAAATATCAAAGGGGCATAGTAAAATATAATGTTGATGCCGGTAAGCTGCGCTATAGATGCAAAGACCAACCCGATCATCAGTACCTTTTTAAATCGCGGCGTAAAAACATCGCTCAACACAGGCGCGCTTTCCGATGCAATGTCTAATTGTACAATATTAACCTGCTCCAAACTCTCATCATCGGAAAATATATTTCCGAATACTTTTTGGGCCTCAATAATTCTATTTTTTGATATCAACCACCTTGGACTTTCGGGAACCAAAAGCAACAAAAGAAAAAATACGATGGATGGTATTACAGCCGCCGCCAGCATATACCGCCAATAGTTATGGTTGTTTAAAAAGTGGAATCCCGATTTTACGATGAGATAGTTAGATATAAAAGACAACAATATACCCGTTACGATGGCCAGTTGCTGCAACATGCCCAAACGCCCCCTGAAAGCAGGCGGTGCTATCTCAGAAATATAAATTGGTATTAAAGCGGAAGCCATGCCGATAGCAACTCCCCCAATAAGGCGGTAAACCACCAATTGCGCAAAGCTACCCGCCACGCCGCTACCCAAAGCCGCTACTACATATAACAGCGAAGTAACAATCATCAGCTTTTTTCGGCCAAACTTATCTGCAAGCCGCCCGGCAAATAATGCACCAGGGATACATCCTATTGAAGCCGCTCCCACTACCAACCCCATTTGAGCATCACCTAAATGAAAGAACGGTTTTAAATAGGTTAATGAACCTGCGATTACTGCGGTATCAAATCCAAACAGTAACCCGCCCAAAGCAGCTACTACGGCAATTAGTATGGTGTAACTTTTCATTTAATGAATCTATTAAAAAAATAATGTTGAAATTGGTCGACAGCTAGTGACGATATTGCAATTCCCGGTTAAATTGGTTGTTTTGATTTTGGTAATATGACCGTAAAACTAACATATTTAACAAATAATAGATACATATGCTATATTTATTAAAATTGTAACAGAAATATAACAGGATATTGCCATTAAATGCCCCTAAGCAAAACTAACTATGATTGATCAGCAAATAACGAATATCTTAACTGTAAACAGCCTGAATGTAAGCTACGGCAACTTCAGGGCCGTTCAGGAAGTATCATTTGACGTGCGCGAGGGTGAAATATTTGGCTTGCTGGGCCCCAATGGTGCCGGTAAAACGAGCACGCTGAGTGCAGTTGAGGGCTTGTTAATACCGGATTCAGGCAACATTATGGTGAATGGCTATAACGCACGCGAAAAGCCGTTGCATGCCCGTGCAGGGTTAGGCGTTCAGTTGCAATCAACCAGTTTTCAACCAGAGCTTAAAGTGCTGGAAATATTGCAGTTATATGCCGGAATTTACGGTTTAACTTTAACTAAAAATCAGTTGTTGGATATTTTAAGCGACATCAAACTGGAAGATTCAGCAACTAAAAAATTCGGGCAGCTTTCGGGCGGCCAGCAGCAACGGGTATCGCTGGTTATCGCAACCATCCACAACCCTACTCTTGTGTTGCTTGACGAACCTACTACCGGCCTCGACCCGCAATCGCGCAGGCAGCTTTGGGAACGGATAGAGGCTATCCGTGAACGAGGCCACGCCGTATTGCTTACCACCCATTCAATGGAAGAAGCGGAATCGGTTTGCGACAGGATAGGCATTATTGACCACGGCAAAGTGATCGCCATAGACACGCCGCAGGCCATGATTGATAAGCATAAAAATGACCCTGAAGTAGTGGCCGCGTCACGCAGGGGGAAAATTACGCTGGAGGATGTATTCATCGGCCTTACCGGCAAAACTGTACGCACATAATTAAAATAAAAAACTTGGATATCTCTATACCTAAAACATCAACTGTATTATCGTCACTGTTAAAAGCTGACTTTACTACGCAATGGAGCAACCGTCGTGCGGTATTGCTTACACTTATTGTGCCCGTTATCATACTAATTTCCTGGAAAGGATTGGTTGCCACACTAGGCGGCCCTTTCGCACTTTCCAACAGTATTACTATTGGGTTAATCGCAACGGGGCTAATGGGTTACTCCAACTCTATAGCTCGCGACCGGGATAAAGGAATATTTCAACGGTTACGCGTTGCGCCAATACCATCATGGTCTATCATGGGAAGCCGGATAATAGTTCAACTCGCAATGATTATATTGATAACAACTGCTGTTTTTATTGCCGGCGATTATTATGATAAGATAACGTTAACCCCGACACAATATGCCATTACGTACTTTACTGCTATTATTGGCGGTGCTGTTTACCTTAGTCTTGGCCAGTTAATTGTTGGTTTGATAGTAAGCCCTGAAACGGTTAACTCTACCACGCGCCTGGTATATTTTGTATTTATTATGGTTGGAATGTTTGGCGAATTAGGTATTCTGGGGAAAATGGTACAAGACTTTGAACATTGGTCGCCATATGGAACCGTCAAAACCATTATTGCCGCAGGAATGGAACCCGGGAAATGGGACAACGATACCTCTACATCGTTACTATTAACATTCGGCTATATACTCGTATTTTCTGTAGTAGGTATCAAAAAATTTAAATGGAGCAGTAAATAAAACGTTACGCTTCAACCACCAACAGGTATTTTTCTAACTGGCGGATAAAATCATCTATCGAAGCTAATCCGGTCGCTTCTTTGTAGCCGCTTCGGCTAAACGTGTAGTTGATGCTGCCGTTTTTCACGCATTCGATGTGGAAATCCCAATCGTCAACGCTCCATAAAAGGTAAAGGTTGCCAGACGGCGTAGGTACAAACTTGCCGGGCCTTTCTAAATTTATATCTACAATATAACTCATCAGCTTTTCGGCATTTTCCATTGCAGCAGCATTAGGTAACGGGTATTCGCGGTTTGCTTTGGTAAAAAATGCGTCAGTTTTAAGAGCGATCATAGATGGCAGGTATTTATATCCCTTTTACGAAATAATTGCCTTATGGGTTTCAAACTTTCCGTTGAAAATTATTTGATTTGATTAATCTTAATCGCCATCTCCCGGCTAACCAAAACATAATTTTCATATTAAACCCTCAAATTCAATTAAAAAAAATAAATAATTATACCTTTACAGACAAATCCGGCCAACGGGTTTAATGCTAATAAATCATCATGAAAAAAATCAGTATTGTTCTTTTTATTTTAGGAGTAGCTTACATCATCTACTGCTGCTTTTATTTCAAATCGATAATTAATGTGGTTGATTCCGACCCTGTTTCTGTTAAACCGGGTGGTGCAATGGCATCTGAATGGCCTGTGTTTATAGGGATAATCTTCACATTTGTAGGTGCTACGTTTTTTTACGCAAGCCTTACCGAAAGAAAACACGGCGGGGAATCAATCTAATTCCCGCCTTTTGCTGAGCCTGAGAATGGCTCCCGGAAGCTTTTAGGCGTTATCTAATACAGTTCCGGGATCGTCGCCTGCGGATATGTTTTCTTATTTGCCGGGAGCAACTTCGCAGGCAAATCCAAACAGGCACCTTTCTTTTATCATGGCGGCTACCTCGGGTGGTACAAATTCCTCCCAGCCATCGGCGCCTTGCTTAATTAGCTGCAACACTTTGTCTGTCTGCACATGCAGGTTCTTTTCGTTATAGTGCCTTATGTCTTCAATCTTGTTATTAGCAATCAGGTAGCGATACAGGTCGATCAAGTGTGCAGGCGGATGAAACCTCAAACAGTTCCAAATCACACCGTCGCGTAATGTGGGGTAAATAAACAGCTTCACCTTTCGGCTAAATAATGTGGCGAATGATTCAAGGATGCCGCCGGGAAGGTCTTTATAATGTTCTTCCGAAAAAATATACTCCAGGTTGGGATAACCCAATACCACGCCGAGCTTTAACTTGGTAATCTTTGATAAATAAGCAACAAGCTTATAATACTCATGAAAGTTAGAGATCAAAACGGTTTGCCCGAGCGAACAAAGGATATCTACCCTATCCAAAAAGTCTTTCTCGTCTATTTCCGCAGTTTCGTCGGCATTTCTTTCCTTTAGCGATTGCAGTGTTAACTCAGTAACTACAATAACGTTATTCTCATCCACATCAGGTTCCTGCATAAACTGCTTAACACCTGTGCTAAGCATGTCCAAATGCACATTGATAATAGGCCTGAAACGACCGCGTATGACCACAGCATGTTTTTTATGCAAAACTTCGGACGGCTGCAGGTTTTTACCATCCGGACCAAAAACGGCAGCATCCGAAAAGCCGAACTTTACCAGGTGCAAACTCATCAGGCGGTTATCCACTTTGGCAAAATTTGGCCCTTCAAAACGGATCATATCTATTTGGATGCGGTCTTTAGAAAGGTCATCCATCAGCGAAAGCAAAAATACGGTCGGGTTGTCGTAATAATAAAAACAAGCATAAAGCAGGTTTACACCCAATACTCCTACTGCTTGTTGTTGTAGGTTGTTATCATAGTCGAGCAGCTTTACGTGTATCACCACGTCGTTAAAAATACCGTTTGGCTCTAATTGGAACCGTACACCCATCCATCCGTGGGAATCATTAGTTCGGTGATAATTGAGCGCGGATACTGTATCAGAAAAAGCGAAAAAAGTAGTGGAATCACTGCGTTGTGTACCCAAGCGTTCAATTAATAATCCATACTCATGATCGAGCATGGATATTAGCCTCGCCTCGCTCACATAACGCCCGCCTTGTTGCACACCATATATTGCATCAGAAAAGGTCATATCATAAGCCGACATGGTTTTGGCTATGGTACCTGATGACCCGCCGGCTTTAAAGAAATTGGCAGCTACATCCTGCCCGGCGCCGATCTCAGCAAATGAACCATAAATTATAGGGTCGAGGTTTACCGCGAGCGCTTTTTGTTTTGTTCCGATATCTTTATTGTGAATAATATCCATAGTTAACACGGCCATTGTCATGATCTGATGAGACACTGCAAAATTACGATTTTTTAGCTAAAGGGATTTGCAGGTAATTAAGAAACTATCAAAAATCCCCTGCAAATTATTCATATGAGATAAACTGGTCATTAAAATGACATGAATAATAGGTTTTTCAACAGATATTATTGTTGTTAGTTTACATTGCAAAATCATATTACGTAGAAATATTATAAATTTTATTTTAAACTAAGTATTTAGTTTTATATTGCAGCTCCTAACCACTTGTATGAAGTTTTTTTTTCTGCTGCTCACAGGCCTTTTTATTTTACCTTATTTTCTTTTCGCGCAAAATACGTATTCAATTAAGGGTTCGGTGGCAGATACTGTTACCAAAAGCACCCTGGTAAATACCACGATAGTTGTGTTGACAACAAAAGACTCTATTCTTAAAAAATTCACAAGAGCTGCGGCAGATGGCTCGTTTGCTATTAATGAGCTCGCTAATGGAAAATATATATTGCTGGTTTCATACCCTGGTTATGCTGATTATGTTGAAGATTTCAGCGTAGATTCTGTGAAAAGGACACATGATTTTGGAAAAATCGCTATGAATTTAAAATCGCGGATATTACAGGAGGTTATTATCAAAGGCACTGCCGTGGCGATAAAAATAAAGGGCGACACCACCGAGTTTAACGCTGCAGCTTACAGCATTCAGCCAAACTCAAAGGTTGAAGACCTGCTTAAACAATTGCCCGGCATACAGGTGGATAAAGACGGGAAAATTACGGCGCAAGGGCAAACCGTAAACAAAGTATTGGTTGATGGCGAGGAATTTTTTGGAGACGACCCCACCCTGGTAACCAAAAACATAC
>CAZZUU010000195.1:7104-7637 GCA_964657275.1 uncultured Mucilaginibacter sp.
GGACGACAAAAAAAACGGCTATTTTGGAAAAATTAGCGCAGGTGTTGGTAACGATGGCTTTTATGAAGGGCAGTTATTGTTTAATATGTTTAAAGGCAAGAAAAAGTTCTCGGTGTATGGTACCTTGGGTAACGATGGCAAAACAGGATTGGGTTGGGAAGATAATCAAAAGTATGGCAGCTCTGACAATGTACAAACAGGCGACGACGGCAGTATTTATATCACAGGCGGGAACGATGATCTCGATTCTTTTGACGGGCATTATTCAGGACAAGGGATTCCACTAGCCAGAACAGGTGGTGTACATTTTGACAACAAATGGGATAATGATAAACAATCCCTCAACACCAATTACAAAGCGGGTTCGCTAGCCATTGATGGCACCGACAATACCATTTCGCAAAATAATTTGTCGACAGGCCCCATCTATAGCACCACCGATCAAACTTCGCACAAATTTATGTTCAGAAACAAGCTGGACTTTACTTACCAATTAAGGATAGATACCAGTTCGGACCTGAAAATAGCAATGG
>CAZZUU010000196.1:0-7636 GCA_964657275.1 uncultured Mucilaginibacter sp.
GATGCAAAGTATTTAGCCATTGCCGATTGTTTGGTAACCGGCAGGTGCCTGTTCTTAAAATCTGCCGCCTGCATGATGAGTAATTCAGCGGCTTCAATTTCTGTAGCCATATCCGCCAGTTTAAAGGATATACCCTGGAAATTACTTATTGGCTGGCCGAATTGTTTACGCTCTTTAGAATAAGCTATCGCCGCCTCAAACGCTCCCTTTGCGATACCTAACGATAAGGCTGCGATGGAAATGCGCCCTCCATCAAGTACCTTCATGGCTTGCGAAAAGCCTTCTCCTTCCTTGCCCAATAGGTTTTCCTTTGGCACACGGCAATTATCAAATACCAGCTCGGTAGTTTCGGATGCACGCATACCCAATTTGTTTTCCTTTTTACCGTGGGTAAAACCCGGGGTTCCTTTTTCAATAACTAACGCAGATATGCCTTTAGAGTCTCCTTTTTCGCCGGTGCGCACCATCACTACGGCTACGTTACCCGATTTGCCGTGTGTTATCCAGTTCTTTGATCCGTTAACCATGTAGTGATCGCCATCCAATACTGCGGTGGTGTTCATACCCATCGCATCGGAGCCGGTGTTGGCTTCTGTTAAGCCCCACGCTCCCAGCCATTCGCATGTCGCAAGCTTGGGCAGCCAGCGCTGTTTTTGCTCTTCGTTACCAAATGCAAGTATATGCCCTGTACACAACGAATTATGGGCCGCAACAGATAAGCCGATAGAACCGCATACTTTTGCAATTTCAACTATGACGGTTACATACTCGAAATAACCAAATCCTGATCCGCCATATTCTTCGGGTACAAATACACCCATCATGCCTAGTTCGCCTAGCTTCTTAAAAAGATCGATGGGGAAATGCTGCGCCTCGTCCCATTCCATCACATGCGGCCTGATGTGTTTTTCGGCAAAATCCTTCGCCATTTCGCCTATCATTTTCTGATTGTCGCTGGTAGAAAAATCGTAGCCGCCGGGTATATCTGTTAATAACGAATCCATTTATTTTATAGTTGGTTTACAGCAAAGTAACGCAATAATTTGCGCAAAGGTTTCATTCAAAATACCGACGAAAAATTACCGAACCAGTATATGGTATGAATAGCAGGTTTAGTTGGAATAGGTCTATTTTATCGGCGATTAAAATGACAAAAGAAATTTGATAGGTCAATATTCTGCCAGCACCACCACTTTATCACAAACAGGTGCTAAGCGTTCCTTTCCATTCAAAAAACCCAACTCCACTACAAATGCAAATCCGGCTACTATTCCGCCCATTTCCTGTATCAATTCACTTGCCGCCAGTGCGGTACCGCCGGTGGCCAGCAGGTCGTCGTGAAGCAGGATATGCTGCCCCGGTTCAAAGGCATCGGTATGCAGTTCAATAACGGCTGTGCCGTATTCCAACTTATAGGCTTTTTGTTTTATAGTAAAAGGAAGCTTCCCAGCCTTGCGCACGGGGATAAAAGGCACGCCCAATTTGGTTGCCAGTATTAAGCCAAAAAGAAATCCACGGCTCTCGATGCCCGCAATCGCATCAATCCGGATATCTTTTAACCTTAGTAAGAAAGCGTCGACAATACCTTCGCATAACTGCGGATCTTTCAATATGGTAGTTATATCCTTAAAAATAATTCCGGGCTTTGGAAAATCCGGGATATCGCGTATAGCTGATTTTATTTGTTCTTCTATCATTTGAATGAGAGGTAGGGTTCAATTTTTTGCAGAAGGGTATCATCCAACAGCACTATATTTTTCATTTCCGCAATAGACGAATACGGCCCGTGCTGTGCCCGGTATTGGATAATAGCATTCACCTGTTTATAGTTCAGATAAGGGAATATCCGTAACTGGTCGAAGGATATGGTGTTGATATTTATCCTGCTCACGCGGGATGGGTTTACTGACAACTGACTGTTTATTTCAGAGTACATAGCAGAATCCACACCAAAAATCTCTTTCAACTGCTCTTTATAATAAAAACCGCCAAGCCTGTTGCGGTAGCGAATAATGCGTACAGCAAATGACGGCCCGATACCCCTCACTTCCGTTAGCTTTGCGGAATCAACAGAATTTAATTCGATAATAACACCAGGTTTGGCCTTTGTAAAACTATTTGATACCCCGGGTATAGTGATATACGGTTCGAGTCTTTTGTAGTCATCAGCGGTTATAGCGAATATTTTTTTTACGTCTTCAGGGTGGTAAAACTTTCCGCCTTTTGCTTCGTAATGTTTGATAATGTTAGCCTGGTGTTCGCTTAACCCCAATTGCTGCCATTGGGCAATTGTTAAACCATTCGGATTAAATGGAAACATTACAGGATGTGCTATTTTCTCGTCCGACCCGTTATTTCCATTACCCGCAACGTATTGATTGTCGACCTTACTGAGTTGCGCTGCCGCTTTATCAAAATCTTTGAAATTTATTGTATTATCTTTGCGGAACAACTGATAACCATAGGGCGCTGCCAATACCAATGCAATTAAAATAACAAGTACTACCAATCCATTCCATTCTTTTTTGGTTATGGATAAGTAATTTTTTAAGCGCGCTCTCATTAATATTGGTAATCAGGTGTTAAATTAAATAAAATTTCAGGACATTTATTCCCCATACCCCGGGGTTTAATTTTAAATATGAAAGTAATAACCACCGAAGAGTTTGCAAAGGCCACAAAACTGGATAAGTTGAGGATGCCCGGCCTTGCAGCTTTATTGATGGAGTTAATGAAAATTAACCAGGTGAACGACCTGTTTGCCCAGGCGCAGCCAAAACAGGGCCCTGATTTTGTTGATGCTATTTTAGAAGGCTGCGGCATCGATATTGAATTTGACGAAAAGGAGTTAAAGAACATCCCCACCACGGGCAGCTTTGTAGCGATCGCCAACCATCCTTACGGTGGTATAGAGGGTATGGTGCTGTTAAAAATATTGTGCATGGTAAGGCCGGATGCCAAGCTGATGGCAAACTTCCTGCTTAAAAAGATCCCCAACCTCAGCGACTATTTTATCGCGGTAAACCCGTTCGAAAATGTGGAGCATTCCTCCAGCATCAGCGGGTTAAAAAATACGTTGGAGTTGCTGGCGAACGGGACACCGATAGGGATTTTCCCTGCGGGAGAAGTATCCACCTTTAAGGTAGATAAACAACAGGTTACCGACAGGCTATGGCACCCCGTTGTAGGAAAGATTATCGCGAAAGCGAAGGTGCCGGTAGTGCCTATATATTTTCATGGCAACAACGGCTTGCTCTTTAACTTGCTTAGTTTAATACACCCGGCTTTGCGTACCGCCAAGTTGCCTTCCGAGTTGTTTAACAAACACGGGCACACCATTAAACTGCGAATTGGCAAACCTATTAATGTTCAGGATATTCCCGAATATAACAACGCAGCTAAATTGCTCAATTTTTTACGGGCACGCACCTATGCGTTGGGTACGGGGCTGGATGAGGAAAAGAAAATATTTAACCCACGCAATCTCTTTAAGATAAAAAAAGAGCCTGCCGAAATAGCCCCGGCAATCAGTGCTGAAATACTGGAAAAAGAAATAGCGCCTTTGCGGGAAGATTACCGGATATGGGTGGAGAAGAATTACGAGGTGTTTATCGCCCCTACGTCGATGATTCCGAATACTATTCGCGAGATTGGACGATTGCGTGAAGTAACCTTCCGGGAAATTGGAGAGGGAACCAACAAGGCATCCGACCTGGATGAATACGATATTTACTACAACCACCTTTTTATATGGGATATAGAGGCTAAAATGATCGTAGGCGCCTATCGTATTGGGCTGGGCGACGAGATTTTTTATAGCATCGGCAAAAAAGGTTTTTACTTGTCGGAGTTGTTTAAGATCAAAACGCAATTTACACCCATATTAAAAAAGAGCATCGAGCTTGGCCGTTCGTGGATCCGCAAAGAATACCAGTTAAAGCCACTCCCGCTTTTTTTATTATGGAAAGGTATATTAAAATACTTGATCGATAACCCGCGTTACCGTTACCTTATCGGCCCGGTAAGTATCAGCAATTCCTTTTCAAATTTCTCCAAATCACTTATTGTCGATTATATCAACCGTAATCATTTCGACCATGAGCTTGCGCAATATATCCGCCCGCGTAAGAAATTTAAGGTTGATTTTTCAGGGTTTGATACCGACTTACTGATGGCCGGTGAAGATACTTTTAAAGGGCTGGACAACCTGATATCGGAGGTGGAAACACGCAATATGAAGGTGCCCGTGCTGTTGCGCCAATATATCGGCCTGAACGCCAAAATTATCTGCTTTAATATTGACCCTAAGTTTGCTGATTGCCTCGACGGTTTCCTGGTGCTCGACCTGGAAAAAGTACCGCAGGATATCCTGGAGAAATTAGGAAAAAATTTATAAGTCTGGTTAGCTTAGAAAACTACCTTCATGCAATGCCTGCCTCAATAAAATCCTTTACACAATTTCCTGTTATGGAAGATTTGTTAAAGTAAAATATTGGTTTACAATTAACGTATCTATAGGCTTATTAACTGAATTGACGGTAGTTCCGAATATAATCGAAGCATTTATCAGCCAATGAGTTGCGTCTGTCCTTTTTGCCTTAATATCCCCACCAATCGGCTTTGGCCAAATTGCGTAATCACAACATGGGCATACTAAGTTATAAGCTACAATATCACCTGCCGCTATTTGGTTTGCATTAATTTCAAACTCGTTATTGCTCAAATTGGTTTTTAAATAAAGCTCACTGGTTGCGCCACATAAATTAATGTTTACGTTTTTATAACTAAATACCCTAAAATTCCCGGGAACGGGTTGACTGACATTAGTAAAATCGGCATTATCATAATAACTATAGGAGCAGGTAGTATTTATGGGACAACCAGTTAAATTACCCGTAAGCATTATGCTGTCTTTTTTACAGGCAAATAATATAACACAACAAATGAATATGGTTATTTTGGTTTTCATGGTTTAGGGAGCCGATTGTAAAACTATAATAAAGCTATCGTTTTTTTTTTGGAAAATTGGTGTGAAACCAAAAGCTTAATATTTTATTGAAAATTTCTTAACAACAAAATGCAAAAACCAGACGGGGGCTATCAATAAGAATTTAATATCTTCAGCAAGCGGCGGATTTTTCCCTTCATATCTATAACCGATAAAGGTAGCAACGCGGCAAAGGATAAAAATGATGAGGCACAACGGCCCGAGTGGCGGCCCGCCTGCTTTTTGCCATTGATCCAATCCCATTACGCCATAGCTCAAACCTAAAAAAACGAATAACATTAAATACGACAATACAGGCGAAAGCTTAAAGTAAAAATAAATGCTAAACGCCATTAAAAACGAGGCCCAGTTAAAAAAACCATTCCAATGGCCTAAAAATTTAAGGTAAGGAAACGGGATTGCCCAAAAAAGGCCAAGCAGGCTAAATATGGTTAGCGGGGTAACGAAGTAATTAATAAATTGGTTTGTCGAATCCCGGTGGCTTTTCGCGTAACTATCGAAGTAGATATCGATAGGCCGTTTTTCAACGATCACCGCTGGCTGCGTTTTTTTACCTTTTTGCTTCGTCAATTTATATGTGATGTGATGGCAGAAATTACAATTACAGGGAGACTAAATTGCTTCGACTCCCTGTAATCATAACGTCAATTATTTCGCAAATGCTACCGACCTGGTTTCTCTGATCACCGTAACCTTGATCTGGCCCGGATAGGTCATTTCTGTTTGGATACGGTTTGAAATATCGGCAGCTAATACTTCCGACTGTGCATCGCTTATCTTTTCGCTTTCAACCACAACGCGCAATTCACGGCCGGCCTGTATGGCAAATGTTTTTTCGACACCAGGATAGGATAATGCAAGCTCTTCCAGCTCTTTTAACCGTTTGATGTAACTTTCAACAACCTCGCGCCTTGCACCCGGCCTGGCGCCTGATATGGCGTCACAAACCTGTATAATCGGCGACAGCATGGAGGTCATCTCAACCTCGTCGTGGTGGGCGCCTATGGCATTACAAACTTCAGGGTGCTCCTTATATTTTTCGGCTAACTGCATACCTAATATAGCATGCGGTAGTTCCGGGTTATCATCAGGTACTTTACCAATATCATGCAACAATCCTGCACGTTTGGCAAGCTTTACGTTAAGACCCAATTCCGCCGCCATGGTAGCGCAGAAATTAGCTACTTCGCGTGAGTGCTGTAACAGGTTTTGTCCGTAAGATGAACGGTAACGCATACGGCCAACCATACGGATCAACTCCGGGTGCAGGCCGTTAATACCAAGGTCGATCACGGTGCGCTCACCGATCTCAACTATCTCTTCTTCTATTTGCTTTTTGGTTTTGGCAACCACCTCTTCAATACGTGCGGGGTGTATGCGTCCGTCCGTTACCAGGCGGTGCATGGCCAGACGGGCAATCTCCCTGCGGACAGGGTCAAATCCCGAAAGGATAATGGCTTCAGGCGTATCATCAACGATAATCTCTATCCCGGTAGCTGCTTCCAGCGCACGGATGTTTCTACCTTCACGACCGATAATACGGCCTTTTATCTCATCGTTTTCGATGTTGAAAATAGAGACTGTATTTTCGATGGCGCTTTCGGTAGCGGTACGCTGTATGGTTTGGATAACGATTTTCTTCGCTTCCTTTGTCGCGGTAAGCTTGGCTTCATCAACAATATCCTTTATCTGCACCATAGCCTTACTGCGGGCTTCTTCGACCAGGTTATGTATCAATTGATTTTTGGCGTCTTCGGCTGATAGACCGGCGATGGTTTCCAACTGTGCAACGTGTGAGTTCTTAAGCGCCTCAACTTCTTCCTGTTTCTTTAAAACGATGTCGGTTTGCCGTTGCAGGTTGCTTCGCGTACTGTCGAGTTCGCTTTCCTTGCGGTTCATGTTTTCCAGGCGCTGGTTCAGCGATTGCTCTTTTTGCTTAACCCCGTTTTCGCGTTGGTTAATGTTGTTGTTTTTGCCGTTCAATTCCTGCTCGTGCTCGGCTTTCAGTTGTAAGAACCGCTCTTTAGCCTCCAGTAGTTTGTTCTTTTTTAACAGTTCGGAATTGATCTCAGCTTCTTTTAATATCTTTTTTACTTTGTTTTGGGCTGCTACTTCCTGATCTCTGAAAAGTTTTCGCAACAGGTACCGGCCGATTACAATTCCCGTAGGAACGCCTATCAGCAGGCCGATAATAAGGTATAATATGATGTTCATGTTTATAATTGGTGTAAATAAAAAAACCGCAACTAAATTTTTAAGTGTCAGTATTTTAAAAACTTCATGTTGGGTATCGGAATCATGGGTTACCGTTAAAGTTAACGATTAACGCATGCCTCTTTGATCCGCAAATATTGAAGCGTTAAGTTTTTAATAGTGAAACTTAAAATTTAACTGCGGTTAAATCTTAATTTGCTCTGTATGTGTAAAGAACGTTATTACTTTGAGAAAAATTCCGATAACAAATGGTCGAGGTGATAAACCTTTTCCGTTATTTCTGTATCTTCAACGATCACTTTCTTATCTGCCTTTAATGATGACGTTGCGTAATGCAACACGCACATCGAAAGCAAATCCTGCTTATCCCTTACTGCATAATTTTCCTGATATTCTTTTATCCGGTCGTTAATT
>CAZZUU010000197.1:0-7586 GCA_964657275.1 uncultured Mucilaginibacter sp.
GGAAACTCATGCAAATGATAATATATTTACAACTATTATTAAAGTACCGCAGTTAGAATTATGAAACGTGCCTTAATTATTGACGACGAGCCGTTGGCCCGTATGGTTGTAAAAGAATATTTGCAAAATTTTGACCAGATAGAAGTTCTCCAGGAATGCAACGATGGCTTTGAAGGGCTAAAGGCCATCCAGCAGCATCAACCCGACCTTATCTTTTTGGATGTTCAAATGCCAAAGATCAATGGTTTTGAAATGCTGGAACTGGTTGAGCAGCAACCGGCAGTTATTTTTACAACTGCGTTTGATGAATATGCGATAAAAGCTTTCGAGGCCCACGCGATAGATTATTTACTGAAGCCTTTCAGCAAGGACCGTTTCAATAAAGCTATCGAAAAATACTTGTCGCAGGCACCTGTTGCCGCATCTCCGAAACATACCGAAGAACTGTTGGAAACAGCAGCGTTATCACCCGCACAGCACGAACGCATTGTGGTAAAAACAGGTACCAAAGTGAAGATCATCCCCGTGCAGGATGTACAATATTTAGCTGCTGATGATGACTACGTAAGCGTTTATACTGCCGAGGGCTCGTTCCTGAAAAATAAAACCATGAACTTCTTTGAAAACACGCTCGATCCCCGTCAGTTTGTGCGCGTGCATCGCTCCTATATCATCGCCATAACACAAATTACCCGTATCGATCCTTACGAAAAGGATGCACATCTTGCTATTCTGAAATCAGGCGCCAAAATTCCGGTGAGTAAGACCGGATATGTGAAGCTGAAGCAGGTGTTGGGGATATAGGTTTATTTAGGAATTTGGATGTTCGATTTCGGAATTTAAGGTAGCTTTCTTTAATGCCGGACCCTACCTTCCCTTCCCCGGGGAAGGGAAGGTAGGGGTTTAGCGCTTGCTATATCTTAAATCATTCCTCCGTAAAAATCCCATAAAATTGTAAAAGCTCATCTCTTCCTCCCCATCTTTACAGAAATAAAAAAAATTATGCCGCATCTATTCTCTCCTGTAAAAATAAAAAACATCGAATTTAAAAATCGTTTGGTGGTATCGCCGATGTGCGAATACTCCAGCGAAGATGGTTTTGCTACCGACTGGCACCTGGTACATTTAGGCAGCAGGGCCATTGGCGGCGCTGCGTTAATTATCACCGAGGCCACCGCTGTGTCGCCGGAAGGCCGGATAAGCTACGGCGATCTTGGCATATACAAGGACGAACACATTGCCAAATTAAAACACATTACTGATTTTATCCACGAACACGGATCTGTTGCGGGTATCCAACTGGCACATGCCGGCCGCAAGGCAAGTCACAATAAACCCTGGGATGGCGGCGCGCAAATACCTGCAGACCATCCAAACGGCTGGACTACCTTTGCCCCCAGCGCCATTGCCTTTACCCCGGCTGAAACCGCCCCGCAGGAATTGGATAAAGCCGGTATAGAAAAGGTAAAGTCAGATTTTAAGGCCGCCGCAGCACGCGCCCTTAAAGCAGGCTTTAAAGTGATTGAACTGCATGGTGCACACGGTTATTTACTGCACGAATTTTTTTCGCCCTTAAGCAACCAGCGTACCGATGAATATGGCGGTTCATTTGAAAACCGTATCCGGTTTTTATTGGAAATTATTGAAAGCGTAAAAGAAGTATGGCCGGAAGAAAACCCATTATTCGTACGCATTTCGGCCAGCGACTGGACGGAAGGCGGTTGGACAGCTGATGATTCCGTAGCTCTCGCAAAAATATTGATCACTAAAGGTATTGACCTGGTAGATTGTTCTTCAGGCGGTAACGTGGCAACAGCTAAAATACCTTTAAAGCCTGGCTACCAGGTTGAATTTGCCGAAAAGGTAAAAAAGGAAGCCGGGGCATTAACCGGGGCAGTAGGACTGATCACACAATCCGCACAGGCAAATGAAATTATTGAAACCGGCCAGGCCGACTTGGTAATAATGGCCCGCGAAATGCTGCGCGACCCCTATTTCCCGCTGCGCGCCGCATTTGAATTAGGACACGAAGTTAAATGGCCGGTTCAGTATGAACGTGCTAAATGGCACAAGTGAATTTAAGAGCCGATAATTGAGAGTCAAGAGCCAGGAATCAAGAAATTGTTAACCGAGCTCCGTTCCTCTCAACGGTATCCTTTTCAATAATAATTAGGTGTATATTTATTGAGTTATGATCGATATAGAGACCGCGCGGCAAATCGCGATGTCGTTACCCGGAACCGAAGAAAAGGACCATTTCGGGATGCCTTCATTCAGGGCAAATAACCGGATATTTTCCACGCTTTGGGTGAAGGAACACCGGATGATGGTAAAATTATCCACTATCGATCAATCTGTTTTTAACTCCTTCGATAAAACTATTTTTTATCCTGTCCCCAACAAATGGGGATTAGGCGGCGCAACCTTCGTTGAGCTTGATAAGGTACGAAGGGATATGCTGGAGGACGCATTAACAATCGCCTGGCAAGCTGTTGTTGCAAAAAATGCAGGTAAAAAAAATGAGCCTTTTTACAACTACGATGCCAGGGGCAATTCAAAATAAAATGTGGCACCTTTGCCTAACTCGGCTTCTACCCCTATTTCACCACTATGGTCCTGTATGATAGCCGCTGAAATGTACAACCCCATACCAAGGCCGCTGGTCATAAACTTTTTATCTTCTACGCGATAAAAGCGTTCAAATATGCGCAACTTTTGCTCTTCGGATAATCCGATTCCAAAATCGGTTACCGACACGCGCACCAGGTTGCCATGCATTGCGGTGGTTATAAGCACATTTTTATTATCCTGAGAATACTTTACCGCATTGCTGATCAAATTCATAATCACCTGTTCCAGCCTATCGGCATTGCCGTATATCAAAAATTCATGGCCGTCGCGGTTGGTAAAGGTATTATCCGGGTAAATATGCTCGGCATTTTCTATACAGGTTTTAACAAGATCCGATATGTTTACCGTTGAAAAAGCGTACTCCAGTCTGCCGGCCTGTATTTTACTTACATCCAGCAGGTCATTTACAAGGCGCTGCAATTTACTAAGTGCCGCATTGGCCTTTAAAATATATTGCTTAACCATCGGTGGTAGCTCTTCCTTTTTATAAGAAGTTATCAACTGCAAATATCCTTTTACACTGGTTAACGGTGTTTTTAATTCGTGACTTGCAATACCAATAAACTCGTCCCTTTTTTCCATTTCCCTTTTTTGGTCCTCGATGTCTGTGGCGGTCCCCACCCAAAAAACAATGTTATTGTCTTCATTTCGTAACGGTATTGCCCTCGTCAAATGCCAGCGGTAAACATCGTCAACCCCTCTTTTGTACCTGTTCTCTACCTCGAAAACTTCGCCCGACGCTAAAGAGGCCCTGTACTTGTCCATCGTATTTTGCAAGTCGTCCGGGTGCACAACTTTAGTTAAGCCCAATTCTTTGGTTTCTTCAAAAGTAAGTCCTGTATAACTATACCATTGTTGATTATAGTAATTTACCTCTCCGTTAGGAAGGTTTGTCCAGGTCATCTGTGGAATATTATTTGCGAGGTACTTAAAATGCTCACGACTTAAAAAAAGTTCGTTTGTACGGTTTTTTACCGTATCCTCTAATTCATCATTTAATTTTTCTGTAGCAAATTTGGCAGCAGCAAGCTCCTCGTTACGTACTTTAAGCTGTTGTTCTGTTTCTTTAAGTATGGTTAGATCGGTAAGCAGCAGGCTCAACGCCGCGCCTTCGTCAAGTTCCAGGGTATTGCACGATAAAAGGACAGGTACCGTTTGCTGTTGATTGTTCACCAGGTCAATTTCCTCCTTGCAATCCTCCTCCCAGGCGTTAGCAATTAATTCAATATATTTTGATAGCGATTTTTGAGGTATAAACTGTTTAAAAGATAAACCGATAACCTTTTCGAGCGGCATGTTCACCATACCGGCAAACTTTGAATTGCTGTATAAAATAAGCCCTTCACGGTTTATGGTAACCGCGCCTTCGTTCATTTTTTCAATAAAAACCCTGTAAGTTTGATCGGCGGTTTTTAGTGTATACAACTGGTGATTATCGCCGTCATTAACTATAAGCGCATCAACCTGTCCTGTACGTATGGCGTCGATAGTGTCATTGGCTTCCTCTAATTGTAACCTTAGCTCATTAATTTCGCTCAATAACTCGTCATATGTTATTTTTGCCTGTTCCATATTTTACTCCAAAGCAGGTAAATTAAGCCCTCTCAGCACTTTATCGGTATCAGACATATCTCCGATCAATTTGCGCTGCGGCAAGGGGGATTTTTTTATCAGCATGGGCAAGGCTATGATCTGTTCTTTTTCGGCAATTAGCGGCTGCTGATATACGTCTACAATATCCAGTTCGTAGTTCCCATTAAGGTGGGTTTCACAAAATTCCTTTATATTGGCAATTGCCCTTGTTGAATTTGGCGTTGCGCCCGTTACATACAAACGGAGCCGGTAGACGCTTTCCTCAGTCAGTGCACCCTCGTCCGCCGGTACCTGGGGTTGTTTAATCATTATAGTTTTATATTTACTGGACGTATATTCAATCCCACCAAAACCTTCTCCTCGTTTGATAAATCGCCAATAATTTTACGGATCGGTTCGGGCACTTTACGTACCAATGTTGGAACTGCAAAAATTTGGTCACCCTCTGCCAGCTGGGGCTGAACCAACAGATCTATTACTTCTATTTTATACTGTCCTGCTAAATATTCTTCACAATATTTTTTCAGGTTGGTTAATGCGGTTTGGGATTTTAATGTTTTTCCTGCCACATATAACCTTAACTCATATTTATAGGTTTTTGTTTCCATTATTCTTGTTTATTGTATCTAAGTGAAGCTCAGGATTCACCACGGCGCAGCTTTGTCAGCTCTGCGCGATTGATTGCGGTGGCATTTTTCACCAGCTCCTCTTCCACATAAATTTTATTTAGTTCCTCTTCAACCGATTCAAACTCAGTTTGCAAGCCGGCTATTTTAGCTTCCAATACTTTTCGTTTACGGTTAATTTCCCGGTCTTTCAAATTAAGGGCGTTATTTCTGATGAGTTCGCCAGCTCTTTCTGTCAGTTTTTGCGACTCCCGTGCCGACCCTGTTAAGATGCCGTCAGGGCCAAGATAAACTTCAACAAGATCTATGCCTTCATCCGTTATAATAAACTCCCTCACCTGGTTTGAATGTTTCATTCCGCGCGATTTCATAATATACATCCCACGGTTTCTTTCACCGTTGAATTCTATGTCGCGTACTAAAAGCCAGGCGTCAACCAATGAGGAAACCCCTTCGTCTGTTTGTTCACTTACTACCGTATTTAAGGTAAGCGCCGTGAACATCACGGTTATTTGCTCTTCCTGCAAAAAATCTATCAGCCTTATCAGCATGGCTTTCACCTCGCTCACCGAGCCTATCGTAATTAAATTAGTAATGGGGTCAAGTATTACCGTGTCGGGCTTAAACTTCCTGATATATTTATGGATGGCCACAAGGTGCTGTTCAAGGCCGTGCAAAGTAGGCCTCGAGGCCTGGAATTCTAATAAACCCTTGTCGATATACTTTTGAAGATCAACATTAATGGATTTCATGTTCCTGATGATCTGTTTGGGCGATTCTTCAAATGCGAAATAAAGGCACCGTTCGTTTCGCCTACAGGTTTCACTGGCAAAATATGCGGAAATACTGGTTTTACCCGTTCCGGCGGTTCCGGAAACAAGTATGCTGCTGCCCTTAAAAAAGCCCTGTCCGCCAAGCATTTTATCAAGTGCCGGGATACCGGAAGAAAGTCTCGCAGATGAAACTTCTTTTTCAAGCTTAAGAGACGTCACCGGCAAAACTGATATGCCGTCTTCGTCAATCAAAAATGGATATTCGTTGGTGCCGTGTATTGAGCCGCGGTATTTTACTATCCGCAAACGGCGGGTTGATATTTGGTTAATAACCCGGTGATCAAGCAGGATAACGCAATCTGACACATATTCTTCCAGTCCCTGCCTGGTTAATGAGGGTCTCTCACCGCGTTCACCTGTAATAATGGCGGTAACTCCTTTTTCTTTTAACCAATGAAAAAGCCTGCGCAGCTCAGCACGCAAAATTCCTTGGTTTGAGAGGCCCGAAAAAAGATTTTCGATGGTATCAAGCACCACCCGTTTGGCCCCAATGCTGTCAATAGCATAACCCAGGCGTATAAATAAACCGTCAAGGTCATATTCGCCCGTTTCTTCTATTTCACTGCGATCGATGTGTACATGATCGAGCTTTATTTTTTTATCAGATTGTAGTTTGTTAAGGTCGAAACCCAAAGAGGCAACATTCATTGCCAGCTCGTCTGTTTTTTCCTCAAAAGCCATAAAAACCCCGGGCTCATCAAACTCAGTGGCGCCTCTTACTATAAACTCTAACGAAAGCAGTGTTTTTCCGCATCCGGCTTCACCGCAAACCAAAGTAGGCCGACCGGCGGGAATACCTCCGGATGTTATTTCATCTAATCCGGTTATTCCGGTTAATGTTTTGGGTATTTGTGGATGATTAAATTGCTTTTTGTTTTTCTTATGATCTTTAGCCATTTCGATAAATTATCGTATCAAATTAAAATTAAAGGATATAATACTAAACCTGTAAAATTGTTTTTGAATGGCAAAAAAAACATCAAGTTGTTACATAAACAAGCAAGCTTTAGCAGTGCATCGCACATAGTAAAAAATCGGGCCGCGACAAGTCAATACCAGTAAATGGCTATAAAAACGAGCGAAATTCTGGACTATCTGTTTAAAATTTATACGTTAAACCCGCGCCAAATATTTGTTTAACCTGTAATAATGAGTGGTAAGCGGTTATGCCGTTTTCCGTCACCGGGATTTTTGCCTTTGGATCTGACAATAGCTCGACACCTGCATTAACCGTTACAAATTTGTTCACTTTCATAAACAGGTTGGCGGTATAATCCATATAAACGTCCTGCGGATTTTTAAGATAATTTGAATAGAGTTTCAGTATATTTTCAAACGCAATATTCTGCATCAGGTTTACTTTGTAATACGCATCCAGCGAAGCGCCAAATTCAAAAAGACTTTTGCTGCCGGGCGTTACGCCGTACGATCCGATAGATGAAAGTGAATCATTCTGAACAATAGTAATACGTGCGGCGGCAGGCGAGATATTGATCCTGAAGTTATCTGACCGTTTATAAGCAAATCCCGGCCCGAAGGTGAGATACGCGGGCGCAAATGGTGCTGATATCAAAGTACGGTTATTTGCGGCACCATATGAGTATCCCTTTGTAAACTGCGATTGAAAGTTGGCGTAAAACGTATATAACCAATATTTAGCCGCTTTATAGCCTAACAGGCTATTTAGTATTAACCTGTCGTCATTTTTGCGCCAGCCTATACCATCCTGTTTGCTGATGCCATAACCGGCAATTGCTTTGTTATCCCAGCTCCAGTTCCCTTTTTTGTAGTCAAAATCATAATCCAGAACAATATTGGTAGCCAATGAATTCACACCGCCGGCGGCCCAGTTTTTAAATGAGCTTTGGCTGATCAAAAATGTATTTTGGCCATGAATGGTCCA
>CAZZUU010000198.1:0-7543 GCA_964657275.1 uncultured Mucilaginibacter sp.
ATCTGCAAACTGAAAATCGCCCATTAACCCGGTAAAAACGCGCGAGATATAGTGCTCTTCTACACTTACCCGCACTTTAAAACCCGATGCGGCGTCAATTTGCCCCAGGTGTTCGCCTTTATTTTTGCTTTGCCCAACTTCGGCATCCATCGACGTTAGTTGCCCGTCAATCGGCGCCCTCAGCGTAAGATCGCTTACTTTTTTCCGCATCAACTCAAGTGTGCTTTTCATTTGGGCATATTGCTCCGTTGCCTGCTGCTCCTGCTGTTTAATTAAGGCGGTATCCTGAACTAATATTTGTGTAGCTAGTTTCTTTCGGCTCAACTGGTATTGGTAGTTATTCTGTGCCGATTGGAACTCCTGCATCCCTATTGCTTTTTGCCTGTATAGGTCCTTATCCAGCTTGTATATCCTTTCCGCTTCCTTAAAAGCGATATCGACATCAGCCATGGAGTTGAGTTTCGAGATTGTATTTTGCTGCGCATTATTTTTCGATATCTGCATCTGCGTTTGTGCGGCGTAAACCGCAGTTTCCTGCTGCGCTAAGTTGAGTTCCAGATCAGTATTGGATAACGTTAAAATGGGGTCACCCTTTTTTAATTTGGCACCATCTTCTACGTATTTTTCCTCCACACGGCCGCCGTCAGAGGCATCCAGGTAAATAGTGGTAAGCGGCATCACAACCCCGTTAACAGGAATAAACTCCTGGAACGGCCCTTTTTTTATTTCGCTGATGGTTAGGCGTTCGGTATCAACATCCAATTTGCTTTTGCCGGATGTAAAATAGATGCTCCCGGCAATGAGCAGCACAATGCCAGTTATCCCGGCTATGGTTAATATTCGTTTGGTATTCCAGGTCTTTTTTTCAATTATTCTGTCCACAGTGTTCTGTATATTTTGTTAATGGTTATAAAAAGATATGCCACAAATTAAGTAGCTGTTTTTCAGTATTTTAAATGCAAAATTCAATATCAGGGCGTACGCTTCTGTTACAACAAGTGTACGGTTATGATACAGTGGTTTAGCCATTGGTCACTGGTCATTAGTCATTGGTGCATAGTTCAATTTTTTGTCTGTTGATTAGCGTACAGGTTATTAGTAAGGTTTAATTATCTAAAAATGCAATATATTGCCCATATTTATTACACTGCGGTCTCTTAGCATAAAAATTGCAGCGTATAATTAGAATGTTAATGCTATTGAGCATCAAATGTGGTTATTGTATAAATTTAATATTTCATACCTTAACAACCCATAGCAATGACCAATGACCAATGACCAAAACAAATGATACTAAAAAAAGCCACTATTTTAATTGTTGACGATGATCCGGATGTACTAACTGCCGTAAAGCTTTTACTAAAAACCGAGGCGCAGGAAATCATCACAGAAAAAAATCCGGAAAACCTGAATTGGTTATTGCAGCGCAACCAGGTTGACCTGGTTTTGCTGGATATGAACTTTAACAGCGCCATTAATACCGGGAACGAGGGACTATATTGGCTACGGAAAATAAAAGAATGGAAACCAAATGTTTGCGTGATCATGATCACTGCCTACGGGGATATTGACCTTGCTGTACGGTCATTAAAAGAAGGCGCAAACGACTTTGTAGTTAAACCATGGCACAACGAAAAGCTGATTGAAACCATAAAGGAACTGCTGGATAAAAAAGAAGGGGTTAAAACTACGAAGGCATCCGTAAAGGGAACCGGAAATACTTCTATATTGGGCGACTCCGATGTGATGCAGGATATTTTTTATAAAGTAAATAAGATTGCGCCAACAGATGCCAATATTTTGCTTTTGGGCGAAAACGGAACCGGCAAAGATTTGATGGCCAAAGCCATTCACGAGCGCTCGCTAAGGGCGGATAAACCTTTTGTTAAGGTGGATGTGGGCGCGTTAACCGATACCCTGTTTGAAAGTGAATTGTTTGGGCACAAAAAAGGCGCTTATACCGATGCCCGGGAAGACAGGCAGGGAAGATTTGAAGACGCTAACGGCGGCACGTTATTTTTGGATGAAATAGGCAATATATCACTTCAGCAGCAGGCAAAGCTGTTAACCATTTTGCAAAACAGGCAGGTAACACGGCTGGGTACCAATAAACCTATCGATATCGATATCAGGCTAATTTGCGCTACGAACCTGCCGTTATCCGAACTGGCAAATGAAACCCGTTTTCGCAAAGATTTAATCTACCGCATTAACACGGTTGAAATTAATATGCCGCCATTGCGTAAACGCAATGAGGATATTGTAGTGCTGGCCCGCCATTTTGCCAAACTATATGCCAGCAAATATTTAAAACCGGCAATGGATTTCGACGCGCCTGCACTTGTAAAGTTAAAATCATACAACTATCCCGGCAACGTAAGGGAACTGCAGTACACTATTGAACGGGCAGTGATCATGGCCGACGATCATGTATTGAGACCCGACGACCTGATATTCTCCATATTGGAAACCTCAATAGATAACGCAGCCGAAGACGATAATGTTCCACTGAGTATGATGGAAAAAAATGCCATCCTGCGCGTTATCGAAAAGCATAACGGCAATATTACCAGGGCCGCAAAAGAACTCGGCCTAACCCGTACCGCACTATACCGCAGACTAAGTAAATATGATATTTAAACGTTACGAATGGCGGCTGGTGCTGCGTGTACTCATCATGTTTATTACCCTTACCGCGACATCTTTTTTTGTGGTAAAGGATTACTATGTGTTTTTAGTGATAACCATCCCGTTGGCAGTATTCGAGGTAATAGACCTAATCCGTTTTCAACGAAAAGCACAAGACGAAGTGAGTCAGTTTGTTGAATCTATCCATTACCGTGATTTCTCGCGCCATTTTGATGTACGCAAAGCCCCTACCGAACTAAAACCACTGCGCAAAGGTTTTAATGAGATCAACTCCACATTTAAACTCATCAGCCGCGAACGGGAAACGCAATACCATTACCTGCAAAAAATACTGGAACTGGTAGACACCGGTATCCTATCCTATGAGCAGGAGACCGGGGAAACCGGCTGGATAAACGAGGCCTTTAAAAAATTGATTGGGGTACCTTATCTTAAAACTATCCACTCACTGGAGAAAAGGGAAGAAGTTTTATACCAGGAGATCATTAAACTCAAACCCGGCGACAGCAAAATATTAATCATTACCCGCAACCAGCAGTTGGTTAAAATTTTAGTGACAGCCAGCGTAATGAGAAGTGAGGATAAAATATACAAACTGATCGCTTTTCAGAATGTAAGCGAGGCATTGGATGAAACGGAGTCAAAAGCGTGGCAAAAATTATTAAACGTGATGACCCATGAGATTATGAACTCTGTTGCGCCGATATCGTCGCTGGCTGATACCTTAAAAAATCGCCTGCAAAGTCCGGAGATAGCGAACAGCCCGGTAAGCAGCCAGCTGGAGGATCTGGAGCTGGGCATCGATACCATAAAACGGCGCAGCGAGGGTCTCTTGAAATTTACCGAAAGCTACCGCAACCTGAATAAGATCACCAAGCTCGATCTCACCAAAATCCTGGTGCGCAACCTGTTCGAAACGCTCAACAGCCTGATGCGGCCGACGCTCGAGAAAAAGCATATTGAGCTTGAAATTATTTTACGCGACCCTACCCTTGCCATCGAAGCCGACCTGAACCTTTTAGAGCAGGTGATGATCAACCTGATGGTAAACGCCGTTGAAGCTGTGAAGGACCGGGAGCAACCCCGCATTACCCTTTCGGCAGAAATCCAAAGCAATAACAAAACCCTGGTGAAGGTAACAGATAACGGCCTCGGTATGGCACCCGAACTGCTGGACAAAATATTTATACCATTCTTCAGCACCCGGAAAACCGGCAGCGGCATCGGCCTAAGCCTGTGCAAGCAAATCATGCTGCTGCATAAAGGCAATATCCAGGTGCAATCAACAGATGGTGTGGGCTCGGCGTTTATATTGCAGTTTAATCCGTAGAGGTGATTACACCGATTTGGAGGATTTCACCGATTGAGAATTGATCACATGATTGGGGAAAATTCCAACGATTTTGGGCGTACATCACTTCCATATTGTAGTGTATATTATTTTTTTGTAAATAACTCATCATTTTCGACCTTCATAACAAAATACGGATTTGTCTTGTCAATCCGTTTGATAATGATCAGGAACGGCTTGTTAAAACTTAAATTTTTGGGATGACCAACTGAGTCTAATGCAGCGGCAGCCTCGCTTTCAACTTCTGCTCCTTTTTGGTCCAGAATTAATGCTGTTCGCTGGTATGCAGCTCGAACAGTATACTTAACGCCTCTTCCCGAAAAAGCCTGACCTTCTAAAGTTTTATAATTCGTTTCGAGATTCATCCTGATTATCGGTATCGAAAATTTATCATTAATATTAAATATGTATTTCCATGCAGACATATTTCTCTGTTTATCCTGATCTCCATTTTTAATCAAAACGCCAACCTGTTTAACAGCTTCTCCAAAGGTCTTACATTTCAGCGATCCTTTGAATAGTATGATCTCGTGCAATGTATCTCTCGGAATCAGTTTGAGAATAAAATTGTCGTCATTCTCATAAAAAAGAATTTGAGTAGATCGAGTGATCGTGTCATTAAGAAAATTCATCCCAAATGCAGCGACTTTTGTTTTGCCGAATTTTATACCCTCTTCTATAACATCCATTTTTGAGGCAAAAGGAAGTGAAACGTGAAAAAAGGCTTCGGCGGTTATTTCACCATCATTAACTGACGTGTGCGTTTCATATTCATTTTTGTTTAAAGAATTTTGAAAAGATGAAGACCTGTTCAGCAGTTGAAAGTCGCGCGAATTTGAATCAGTTAAAGTTATCTGCGAATCGAAATGCGCTTTTTTCAGTTCATCCCAGGCATATAAAAAGGCCGGGGCGTAAATAACATTTTTGCCCACAGGCAAATCGTTTTCTAAAGTCGTGACAAATGCCGTGTGTTTTAGTTGTTCAATTTGAGTTACCTCCGGAACGTCTCTTCCTACTGGATGACAAGCGACCAAAAAAACGTAAAGGAGCGCCGGTAAAAAAATGTTTCGAAACCTGCGCATGATTATTTTGTGATTTTGATAAAGGATTTATGAACTAAGATACATATTCTATTCTCCAATCGGTGAAGTCCTAAAACTAAAAATGCTCTTCTATCCCCAGCGCAAACAAGGCAAAATCATACTTAACCGGATCGGCTGGGTCAAATTCACGTAGGCGTTGTGTAAGCTCGACGGCGGTTTGCCAGTCGGTTTGCTTACGGGTAATGAGGTTGAGTTTGCGGGCTACACGATCGACGTGCAAGTCGCAGGGACAAATAAGTTCTGATGGCTTGATATGGTTCCAGATGCCGAAGTCCACGCCGCAATTATCCTCGCGAACCATCCAGCGGAGAAACATGTTCAGCCGCTTACAGGTTGATTTTTGCAATGGTGATGAGATATGTTTTTTGGTACGATGCGGGTAATCCGGTAACGAAAAGAAATAAGAGCGGAAATGATTGAGGTATTTTTCAATTGGCTCGGCGGCGGCATTTTCGTTTACGTCGCTTTTAGCAGATCCTTCGCTGCCGCTCAGAATGACAATGGGAGTTATGGGCGTTTCGGCGGGTATAAATGCCGATTCCAGTGATTCATGACGTTCGTAATGATACCTGAAAAACGAAATAAAATAGAGCGTGTCTACATCATTAAATGTACGGTGCTTAAAGTGCAGCAGCTTTTTAAGATCAACCTCCTGGTGGTTTGTAATGAAATCATAAGGTGCGCCATCCATCAGTTTAATGAGTTCGTTGCATTTGTTGATGATGGTTACCCTTTGTCCCCATGCCAGTACTGCCGCCCATAGCGCCATGATCTCGATATCCTGTTGTTTGGTAAACAGGTGCGGGATAGAAACCGGATCGTTTGTTATAAAATCAGGGCGGTTATATTGCGCGACTTTGGAATCGAGGAAGGATTTTAACCCCCCAGCCCCCTGAAGGGGGAGTTTTTGATTTGCCTGGTTAAACTGCATTACCGTTCGCTTTAATCCTCCCCCTTTAGGGGGTCGGGGGGCCTAAAGCTTGTTTCAAATCCTCCAGCAAATCATCAATATCCTCAACGCCGACGCTTAGCCGCAGCAGGTTATCCACCACGCCTACTTTTTCACGTTCGGTTTTGGGTATGGAGCCGTGCGTCATGCTGACCGGGTGGTTTATCAATGATTCTACCCCGCCTAATGACTCAGCCAACGTAAATACCTTGAATGATGAAGCCACGCGGAAAGTTTCCTGCAGATCAGCGCCTTTCAGTGTGATGGATATCATTCCGCCAAAATCACGCATTTGCTTTTTGGCTACTTCGTGGTTCGGATGATCGGTAAAACCGGGCCAGTAAATCTTATCCACTTTGGGATGCGTTTTTAAAAACTCTGCTATTTTGCGGCCGTTTTCGCAATGCGCCTTCATGCGCAGGTGCAACGTTTTAATTCCGCGCAGCACGAGGAAGCTATCCATTGGTCCGGGGGTTGCGCCACAGGCGTTGTAGATAAACCAAAGACGTTTATAAAGCTCTTCATCATTCAGCATTAAGGCACCCATTACCACATCGGAGTGGCCGCCTATGTATTTGGTTACCGAATGCATCACAATATCAGCGCCCAGGTCAATCGGGTTTTGCAGGTATGGCGATGCAAACGTATTGTCAACTGCCAGCAGGATATTTTTTTCTTTGGTGATCTTCGCTATCGCTTCTATATCCACAATCTGCATGGTTGGATTGGTGGGCGTTTCTATCCATACAAGCTTTGTTTTTTCGGTAATATATTTCCGGATGATGGCCGGATCGGATAAATCCAAAAAATGAAACTTAATGCCATAATTGGCGAATATCTTGGTAAACATCCGGTACGAACCACCATAAAGATCATTACCGGTAATTACCTCGTCGCCGGGAAGAAACAGTTTCATCACCGCATCCGTAGCACCCATTCCGCTTGAAAAAGCAAGCCCGAATTCAGCATTCTCCAAAGCCGCCAGGCAGTTTTCCAATGCCTTGCGGGTAGGGTTTGTTCCGCGCGAGTATTCATACCCTTTATTATCTCCAGGAGATTTTTGCCAGTAAGTTGATGTCTGGTATATCGGTGTCATCACCGCGCCGGTTGACGGATCTGGCTCCTGCCCTGCGTGTATAGCTTTTGTTGCGAATTTCATACCCCCTGGCCCCCTAAAGGGGGAATTATGGCTTAAACCCTAAAAGATCGACAGCCTTGTTTATATTATTTAAAAAAAAATATCCATATGTAAATCAAGCTCCCCCTTCAGGGGGCTGGGGGGCTAATACGCCCTTGCAAACAATACCCTCTGAATACTCGGTTTACCGGTAAGAATACACTTCCCTGCTTCCTGTTTATTATCCAAAGGTATGCAACGGATTGTTGCTTTAGTTTCATCTTTTATCTGCTGCTCGGTTTCGGGTGTGCCATCCCAGTGGGCCGATATAAAGCCGGGCTGTTCGTCAAGCATGCGTTTAAATTCATCATAGG
>CAZZUU010000199.1:0-7494 GCA_964657275.1 uncultured Mucilaginibacter sp.
ATACGCCCATTTCAAATAGATAGAGCCCCAGGTAAACCCGCCGCCAAAGGCAGCTAATATAAGGTTATCTCCTTTTTTAAATTTACTTTCCCACTCCCACAAACATAATGGTATTGTACCATTAGTTGTATTGCCGTAACGCTCAATATTTATAATTACTTTATCAGCGGTAACGCCTGTGCGGCTGGCAGTTGCATCAATTATTCGTTTATTTGCCTGGTGCGGTACCAGCCATGCAATATCTTCAGCTTTAAGGTCATTGCGTTCCATAACCTCAGCAGCAACGTCCGCCATGTTGGTTACGGCAAATTTAAAAACCGCCTGGCCTTCCTGGAAAGCGTAATGCTCGCGGGCATCAACAGTTTCATGAGAAGCCGGTTTTACAGAGCCGCCTGCTTTTTGATGCAGATAAGCTACTCCCGAGCCATCGCTTCTTAATATAGAATCTATTATTCCGTAACCCTCATCATTAGGTTCCAGCAAGGCCGCGCCGCAGCCATCACCGAAAATAATGCAGGTTGCACGATCCTGGTAATTGGTTATCGATGACATTTTATCACCACCAACCACTAAAACTTTTTTATGCTTTCCGCTTTCTATAAACTGCGCGCCTGTTGCAAGACCGAATAAAAACCCTGAACACGCCGCTTGCAAGTCATAGCCCCAGGCATTTATGGCTCCAATTTTATGGGCCAATATATTTGCCGTTGCCGGAAAAACAAAGTCGGGAGTCGTGGTACAAAAAATGATCAGATCAATTTCATCCGCCCCTATGCCACGTTTTTTTAATAAGCCTTCAACAGCCGGAACGGCCATATCTGACGTGCCGAGCCCCTCGCCTTTCAATATGCGGCGCTCTTTTATACCCGTGCGCGAGGTTATCCACTCGTCATTGGTATCCACCATTGTTTCCAGCTCGTGATTTGTCATTATGTACTCGGGTACATAACCGTGCACGGCGGTAATAGCAGCATGAATTTTGCTCATTTTTATATTTTTATTGAAAAGCGCTTTTAATTTTATCTACAAGGGAGCTTTCGATCATATTTTTTGATAAAACAACCATGTTTTTTATAGCCTCGGGAGTTGATATGCCATGTCCCACAACAACGGGGGCATTCACGCCAAGTATGGGGCTGCCTCCGTATTGTTCGTAGTTAAACATGTCAAAAAAATCGTCTTTTATTCCCTTTTTATGGGCAACCTCGTAAAATGATTCGGCTAGCTTTAGCACCACATTTCCAGTAAAGCCATCGCATACAATTACGTCAACATCTTCAAACAGGGCACGCCCTTCCACGTTTCCGATAAAATTAAACAGGTTACTTTCTTTCATCAACGGGTACGCCGCCTGGCTAAGCACATTGCCTTTACCTTCCTCTTCACCGATGTTTAATAAAGCTACGCGTGGATTTTTTATGTTATAAACATATTGGCCAAACAAACTGCCGAGTGCACCAAACTGGGGCAGGTACTCAGGTTTGCAATCAGCATTGGCGCCAACGTCAACCAAAATGGCTAAAGTGCCATCCAGCTTAGGTACGATGCTTGTAATTGCGGGTCGCAATACGCCGGGGATAGCCTTAACGCTCAGCATGGCGCCTACCAGCATAGCGCCGCTGTTACCTGCCGAAGAAAATGCATCTATTGCCCCTTCTTTTAACAGTTTAAAACCAACTGATATACTGGAATCCGTTTTGTGAACGACTGCCTTGGCGGGATGTTCGGCCATACCGATAACTTCGGTAGTATGAACGAACTCGAAATGATCGGGACTAAAATTATTTTCTCCGAGGATTGCAATTGCTACTTCCTTATCACCGATAAGTACCAATTGCTGATCAGCAGATAGCGACTTATAAGCTGCAATTGCCCCTAAGATTGTTGCCTGGGGAGCAAAGTCACCGCCCATAATATCTAAGCCAATCTTCATTTCAGAAAATTAACTTAGGCTACGGCTGCTTTCTCGATCAGTAATTTACCGTTGTAATATACATTACCATCAACGGTATAAGCTCTGTGCGGTAAATGAACTGCACCTGTAGTTTTGCAAGTAGTTAAAGTAGGCGCTACGGCTTTATCGTGGGTCCTGCGTTTATCTCTTCTTGATTTGGATATTTTACGTTTTGGATGTGGCATAATCCTGGTTATTTATTATTTAATTTTTTTGAGGACATCCCACCGTGGGTCTGTTTTCTCATTTTGTTCGGTATTCGCCGTGAGCTTGTTTAAGCTGTCGAGCATTTCTTTATCGCAATATGGGGTGCTCCCCTCATCGTCGCAAACCGTTATAAATGGCAATGCAACGTTTATATATTCGTAGATCAGCCCTGCTATATTGATCTCGTGATCGTTTTTACTAAGGGTGACGATCTCTTCATCTTCACTTATCTCTTCTTCGCTAAATTTCGCTACCTGCTGTTCCCGAATATCCACCTGTTGCGGATATTGCGCCAAACACCTGTCGCAGTTTGCATCTATTGTTCCGCTGATGTGAAAATTCAGGATGATCATTGTTTCCTGCCTTTCCAGCTCAACCTCGCATTTAAGGTTTGCCTTTTTAACCAGCGAATATTCAAATTCGTCGAAAAAAGCATCTGTAACAACATATTCAAACTGGTGCTTTCCCAGTTTAAGGCCGGTAAAAGGAATCGAATAATTTCTTAGCGATTTCAATGAGCAACAATTAGCCCGCAAATGTAAGGATTAATATGATATTTGAAAAGGGTTTTTTCAAATAGCGAATGGAGGTGTCGGAACCCCGGCAAAAAGCTATTTTAGTCCCTGTCCCTGCTTAGTTTGGTAATTAACAAAGGATTTTCCTGCAGCTCCGCGGTTTCGCGGCGGCGCTTAACAATATGAATAGCCATAAACAGGGCCTCGCGGAATGAAATCTCAGATGCCTCGTTTTTGCCCGCAATATCATACGCCGTCCCATGATCGGGCGAAGTGCGCACAAAGTTTAAGCCCGCAGTAAAATTAACCCCCGACTCAAATGCCACTTGCTTGAAGGGTATCAAACCCTGGTCGTGATACATAGCCAGTACAGCATCAAACTGTAAATAAGCGCCATTTGCAAAAAAGCCATCGGCAGGATAAGGGCCAAAAACCATCAGGTCGCTGTTACGCGCCTCTTCAATAGCAGGAATAATTACCTTTTGCTCTTCGTCGCCGATAAGGCCATTGTCACTCGCATGCGGGTTTAGTCCCAGTACAGCAATTTTTGGCCTGCGTATCCAGAAATCATTGCGTAAACTGGCGTCCATTAACTTAAGCTTTGCCAATATTTTCTCAGCTGTAATATTTTCGGCTACCTTAACCAATGGGATATGCCCGGTAACCACGCCGACCTTTAAGGTATCGCTAACTAAAAACATCAGCGATTCCGCGCTGCCATCGCGTTCCTGCAAATATTCAGTATGACCAGGAAAGTTGAACTCATCGCTTTGAATATTGTCTTTATTTATAGGGGCAGTAACCAGTGCATCAATAGCACCGCTCAGTAAATCGTTAGTTGCCCGTTCCAATGAAGTAAACGAATATTTTCCTATGTCAGCATTAATTATGCCCGGTTCAATTTTAACATCCTCCTCCCAGCAATTGATCATATTGGGCTTTTTATGGTCTTTTCTGCCAATAAGCTCACCCGGATGATCGATCACAAAAAAGTTTAACTCGTCCAACTGGGTAGTACGGCGATAGAATGATGTAAGCTTGGTATGGCCGTAAACAATGGGCATACAATAATCATAAATGCGACTATCGGCCAGTGTTTTCAATATTATCTCTAGCCCTATACCGTTTACATCGCCTATGCTGATACCTATTTTTAATTTCTCGCTCATATTTTATGATGATTTCACCGATTATTATATCATTTCACCGATTATTGGTCGATGTCACCGATTTTAAAAAGCTTATGCCGATTGCGTCGTGATTGCAGGGCGGTCTTTAGGTCTATAATTTTCCGTTATCCTGTTTTGCTTTGTGCCTTTTGCCTTCGGCTTTTAGCTTTATATAATGCAAATAAAAGATTTTTAAGCTTATACTTCCTGATAATAAGGACAAATATGTATAATTTGCCCGGAAATTTGATTAATAATGACATTAGTAAGAGCAAAGAAGCACCTGGGTCAGCATTTTCTTACTGATAAAAATATTGCCGCTAAAATAGTAGAGAGCTTAAAGCATTCCGATAAATACAACCAGGTATTGGAGGTTGGCCCGGGTATGGGGATACTGTCGGACACGCTGTTGCAAAAACCTGAATATGAAGTTTTTTTGATCGATATTGATACCGAATCGTACCAGTTCCTGCAAAAAAAATATCCGCAACTGGGTAACCATTTGATCAATGCTGACTTTTTGGAAATGGATTTCTCCGCCTTTTTTAACGGTCCGCTGGGCATTATAGGTAATTTCCCCTATAATATATCTTCACAAATACTTTTTAAAGTGCTCGATAACCGAAAACAGGTAGTTGAGGTGGTGGGCATGTTTCAAAAAGAAGTTGCTGAACGTTGCAGTGCCAAAGCCGGCAGCAAGGAGTATGGCATCCTAAGCGTATTTTTACAAGCTTATTATAAGGTAGAATATTTATTTACCGTTAAAGCCGGGGTATTTAATCCGCCGCCGAAGGTTTTGTCCGCAGTGATAAGGTTAACCCGTAATGAAACAGGCGAATTAAATTGCGACGAAAAACTGTTTTGGCAAGTGGTAAAAGCCGGGTTCAACCAACGTCGCAAAACACTTCGTAATGCGCTGTCCTCATTGATCAACAAAGAAAAAATGACTGACGAACCCATGCTCGATCTGCGGGCCGAACGTTTAACAGTAGCCGATTTTGTTAAACTGACTAATCAAATAGTTGCGAACAGGTAGATTCTAGTCGATTGGAATAATTACCGGCGCATTTTTAAACTGCATTTCTTTTACCGACTTCGCCATACGCTTAATAAAAATGTAATTAGTTGTACCGCCTATCGCTGCGCCTACAACCGGTATTAATCTTTCAGCTGTGCGGGTGCCCAAAATCATCAGCATTTTTTCGGCAATAGCCTCCATCATAGTTTTTGAAAGCGCTACCCCAGCTTCAACTTTTAACGAAGTTGCAATAAGCGACATAAATTCGTCGAACCCTATTTGATAGCTGCCGTTGTTGTAATACATAATGGCCATCGTCACCCTGAATTGCTGCGTTACCAGGTTGGCAAAATCAAACGGTATACCCGCAATAATGGTAAACATGCCGCCACTACCTGATATCACTCCCGACCCGGCCGCAAGATAGGCGCATTGTTCGATGAATTTATCCAGGCCCATTTTGTCGACGCCTTTTTTAATATTGAGCTGGTTAATGTGTTCAAATATTTGTTTAAAGCCGGCCTGGGCTAGTTTTTGCGCCTGCCCTTTTATGTCTGACTGTAGTTGTTTGAATTTTATAGGTTTCATATGCAATACAATTATGCACGGATAGTTCCGGCTTTAACAGCAGTACCATTAACGTGCCAGTTTGTATAACGGAAAAATTGTCATCGTTGTATTAAACTTTTTTAACATGGTTAACTAATCCGGGCATTTTATAATTTTACAATCTGGTTTGTTTCCGTTGTCCGTGAGGACACAAACAGCGGGATAGCATGTTCACATAAACAAAATTCATTTGAATAATAACATACTTATAGTTGATGACATTCACCCTATTTTTATAGAGCGGGCAGAGGCAATGGGCTTCCATTGCGATTATCAACCCTCCATAAAACCTGACGAAGCGCTGCAAATTATTGGCGATTACGGCGGGCTGGTGATACGCTCGAAATTTAAATTAAACAGGCAATACATAGATGCCGGTACACACCTCCGCTTTGTTTGTCGTGCAGGTGCCGGCATGGATAATATAGATGAAGCGTATGCAGCCGAAAAGGGAATCACCCTGATTAACGCGCCCGAAGGAAATGCCGATGCCGTAGGCGAACACGCTATTGGTTTGTTATTGTCGCTAATGAATAACATCAACACCGCTGACGCCGAAATACGCATCGGAAGCTGGAAGCGCGAAGCCAACCGTGGCCATGAGTTAAAAGGCAAAACTGTCGGTATTATCGGCTACGGGTTTATGGGGCATAGTCTCGCCCGCAAGCTATCTGGATTCCAAGTAAATGTGATAGCGTACGACAAGTATAAAACCGGTTTTAGCGATCAATACGCACGCGAAGTAAGCATGGAAGAAATTGTTAAGCATAGCGATGTATTAAGCCTGCATATACCGCTCACTGCTGAAACTAATGGGATGGTTGACGACGAATATCTATTTCATTTTAAAAAGCCGATATTTTTTATATGCACAGCACGCGGGCAAATTGTAAAAACAAGGGCTATATTAAATGCTATTGAGCAAGGTCGGATATTAGGAGCAGGACTTGACGTGCTGGAGGTAGAAAAGTTCCCGGCGCTGAATGAGCAGGAATGGTTTGATGATCTGCGAAATTCCGGCAAAGTGATATTAACCCCCCACGTAGCAGGCTGGACGTTTGAATCGTACCGGAAAATAAGCGAGGTGATGGCGGAAAAACTGCGTTTTTTGTCCATAGTCCATGGTCAATAGTCCATGGCCATTTATTAAGTGCGAAGAAGGTTTTATAGGAAGACTATCTGTCCATGGTCTATGGACTATAGACCATGGGCTACTTCAATAAAACGTTATCTATCAACCTTGTCTTTCCAACTTTAGCCGCTACGAGTGCTACTATGCTTTTAGCGCTCATATTTGCGGGGTGAAGTGTATCGCCATCAACAATTTCAAAATACTCCAGGTCGATCTCTTGTTCGCTACTAATCATCAGTTGCGCTTCTCTTTTTAGTTGAAGGATATTATTGCTGTCGAAATTATCTTTAACCCAATTCAAGGTTTTTGATAGGACTAGTGCATGTTTACGGTCATCCGGAGATAAATGGATATTCCGTGAACTCATAGCCAGGCCGTCAACTTCACGTTTGATAGGACACATAACCAATTTAACCGGAAGATTTAGCAACTGAACCATTTTACTAATGACTAAAAATTGCTGGTAATCTTTTTGCCCGAAAAATGCTGTATCGGGCTTAACAATGTCAAATAATTTATAAACCACCTGCGTAACGCCCTGGTAATGTCCCGGTCTGAATTTTCCCTCCAATAAATGTTCTATTTCGCCCAGGTCTAAATGCCATTGTTCATTATCAGCATACATTTCATTCACATCCGGATTAAATAGCATATCACAATCAACCTGTTCCAGCATTTTTATGTCGGCAGCTATTGTTCGTGGATATTTTTCAAGGTCTTTTGGGTCGTTAAACTGTGTGGGATTAACAAAAATGCTGCACACAATTTCGTCACTATATTGGCGGGCCTGTTCTATTAACGACAGATGCCCCTGGTGCAATGCACCCATTGTGGGTACAAAACCTATTGTTTTATTTGAGGCACGGATTTGAAGCAGGTGCTGCTGAAGG
>CAZZUU010000200.1:0-4210 GCA_964657275.1 uncultured Mucilaginibacter sp.
AGGCAACAAAACTATTTTACTGGTTACGCACGATCGTTACTTTTTAGATAACGTTGCCGGATGGATATTGGAGCTTGACCGCGGCGAAGGCATCCCATGGAAAGGGAATTACTCCTCATGGCTGGATCAAAAGGCAAAACGCCTGGCGCAGGAAGATAAAACCGAGAGTAAGCGTCAAAAAACGCTGGAGCGCGAATTGGAATGGGTGCGGATGGGACCGAAGGGCCGCCACGCGAAATCAAAGGCACGTTTATCAAACTACGATAAACTAGCGTCCGAAGAAACCAAAGACAGGGAAGAAAAACTGGAATTGTTTATACCGCCGGGTCCGCGTTTGGGAAATGTGGTGATCGAAGCTAACGCGGTAAGCAAATCATATGGCGATAAACTATTATTCGACAACCTGAGCTTTTCTTTACCACCAGCGGGAATAGTAGGTATTATTGGTCCTAACGGCGCCGGTAAAACAACCTTGTTCCGCCTGATCACCGGGCAGGATAAGCCGGATTCAGGCACATTTCGCGTTGGGGAAACAGTTGCCTTGGGTTATGTAGATCAATTGCATGACGACCTTGACCCCAATAAATCAGTCTGGGAAAATATTACCAGCGGGCAGGAAACAATTTTAGTAGGCAACAAGCCTATTAATTCGAGAGCCTACGTGTCAAAATTTAATTTTAACGGAGCCGATCAGCAAAAAAAGGTAGCTATATTATCCGGCGGCGAGCGCAACCGGGTGCATTTATCAATCACGCTAAAAAAAGGATCGAACGTGCTGCTGCTGGATGAGCCGACCAATGATATCGACGTAAATACCTTACGTGCATTAGAGGAAGCATTGGAAAACTTTGGCGGCTGCGCGGTGGTAATCAGTCACGACCGCTGGTTTCTGGATAGGATATGTACCCACATCCTGGCGTTCGAAGGAAATTCACAGGTTTACTTTTTTGAGGGCAATTATTCGGATTATGAAGAGAACCGGAAAAAACGATTGGGGGATATTGCGCCGAAGAGGATTAAGTATAAGAAGCTGACGGTGTGAGAATCGTATTGTAAAAAGACTTACAAAGTTTTTAAAACTTCGTAAGCCTCTAAAATACAATTTACCAAATCTTCACCCTATCCTTTTCATCCCGATACATTTTGTCACCGGGCTTAATATTAAACGCTTTGTAAAATGCCGGCATATTTGACAGCACCCCGTTAACCCGGTACATACCCGGCGAATGCGGGTCAATATTAATGAGCATGCGCGCCCTTTCATCGCGGTTTTTCATGCGCCATACCTGCGCAAATGATAAGAAAAAGCGTTGATCAGGGGTTAACCCATCAATTTTCACATTGCTTTTACCTTGAGGCGTATTTTTAAATGCCTGGTAGGCTATTGCCAAACCACCAATATCGGCAATGTTTTCACCTTGTGTTAAACTGCCATTAACATGCAGGTCGTTCAAAACCGGGAATTTGTTATACTGATCTATCACCACTTGCACACGTGCTTTAAACTTCTCAGCATCGGCCGGCGTCCACCAATCTCTCAAATTACCGTCTTTATCGTACTGACGACCCTGATCATCAAAACCGTGGGTCATTTCGTGACCGATCGCGGCGCCGATCGCGCCATAATTAATAGCATCGTCGGCATCTTTATCAAAAAACGGGAACTGTAAAATACCTGCCGGGAACACCACCTCGTTAAACAGCGGGTTGTAATAAGCGTTTACCGTAGGCGGCGTTAATCCCCATTCCGATTTATCTACCGGTTGATTTACCCGTCTTAACTGTTCATTGTAATCATGCTTTGCAATAGACAGCAAATTTTGATAGTAAGCGTCTTTGCTGATGATTACATCGTCGTAATTTTTCCATTTATCGGGGTAGCCGATTTTCTTGGTAAATGCTGCTAATTTTTCGAGCGCCTGTTTTTTAGTTTCAGGGCTCATCCAGTCAACGTTTTCAATCCTTTGTTTATAAACTGCCTGCAGGTTATTTACCAATGCCAGCATGCGTTGTTTAGCCGCAGTTGTAAAGTATCGCTCGACATATAGCTGGCCTAAAAGCTCCCCTAACCCGCCATCAATTGTAGTGATCATTTGTTTCCAGCGTTCCTTTTGCTGCCGTTGCCCGTTAAGGATCCTGCCGGAAAAATTAAAGTTAGCATCCCTGAAATCTTTACTTAATGAACCGGCGGCGTCGTTGAGTGCATCGAAAGCTAGTTTATCCTTCCAGATGGCTATCGGTTGTGTTTTTAACAGGCTATCCAACGCCCGGTAATACCCCGGCTGGCCAACTAATATAGTATCCGTTTTTAACCCCATGCGATTAAAGACATCAGTCAAATCAATATCCGGCAATTGCTTTTGAAAATCGCCAACCGCAAATTTGTTGTAGTTTTTAACCGGATCGCGTAGCTCAACGGGAGTTAGGTGTGATTGTGCAATGGCGGTCTCAAGCTTTAAAATGCCCGCTGCCTTTTCAGTTGCGGTGGCAGCATCAACGCCTGTGAGTGCAAATAATTTGGCAATATATTTAACATACTCATTACGTATTTTTTGTGATGCCGAATCTGTTTTAAAATAATAATCCCGGTTAGGCAGGTTAATACCGGTTTGATAAAAATGCGCTATATTCTTATTGCTATTGCGGTCATCAGGGGAGACAGATAAACCCAATAAGTCTCCTTCGCCTTCTTTGTAACTATCTGCTGCAAGGTATATTAGCTCAGTATAGTTTTTTACGGCACTAATTTTAGCAAGTGTTGGTTTTACGGGTTGGTAACCCAATTTCTCTATTGCAACGGTATCCATGCCGCTTTTATAAAGGTCGGCTACTTTTTGTTCCTTGCTTCCCGGTGCATTATTTTTGGCTGATACGTTTATTAATATTTGGTGAAGGTCCTTTATATTACCATTAGCCAGGTTAACAAAAGATCCCGCCCCTGTTTCCGAAGCCGGGATAACCGTATTTTTTAGCCATTTTCCGTTAGCATATAAAAAGAAATTATCGCCCGGACTAACGGTGGTATCCATGCCCGATTTATCAAAAAACATCCGGTGTTTTGGTTCGGCATTCGTATGTACCGTACCAGGCTTAAATGCAGTCATCACTACAGCCGGCACAGCCAGCCACATCCACTTTACTGATCTCATATATTTTTTATTGATTTTGATGCAATTATGTGTTATAAGTTACAGGCAGGGCCGTTTTTTGTTTGGATAGCGTTACCTGTTAATATTCAATGGGTTGTTAACAAATAAATCATCAGCAGTTTACGTTTATATGATTTATTAAACTTTATCTTTAGTAATCTTCATTATAGCTCTTATAAAAATAAAATTTATTATATGACCTGGAGAAAATTTAGCGGCGAGATTATTCAATCGCCAATTTTAGAAGAAGTTGAAAAAGCCATCGAAAGGGAAACCAACCTGGGCAACAAACTAAAGGTTTGTATCGGTACCGATTCGCAGGTAAAGGGCAACATTACAGATTTTGCTACGGTAATTGTGTTTTTGCGAGAAGCAAGGGGCGGATTTATGTTTATCCACCAGGAACGCACATCGCAAAAAATGAGCATTAAAGAACGGATGCTTACCGAAGTGCAAAAATCAATCGACATTGCCTACAAGCTTTGCGACCTGCTCGATCTTTATGACGTTGACCTGGAGGTGCATGCCGACATCAACACCAACCCTATGTTTAAATCAAACCAGGCTTTACACGAGGCAATGGGTTACATTTTAAGCATGGGCTTTGTGTTTAAAGCCAAGCCTGAGGCTTTTGCCAGCTCTTATTGCGCTAATAAAATAGTGCAGTAAACTTTCTCCTCCCGCAATTTTAACCCTGCTTTTCAGCAGGGTGCAACCTATCTACCTCTTTATAATATCAAGAAATAAAAAACCGTCTGCTATAATATTACGTTAATCGCACGTGAAAACATACGTATTAAAAACACAACAAGCTATTCCCATTAGTTTAGACGAGGCCTGGGATTTCTTTTCTTCGCCTTTGAACCTGGCAAAGATCACGCCCCAAGAAATGAATTTTGTAGTTACTTCAGATTTTGGTGAAAGAACCAAAATGTACCCCGGCATGGTTATCACCTACACCATTACCCCGGTATTGGGTATAAAATTACGTTGGATGACAGAAATTACCCATGTACAGCAGGGTGATTATTTTGTGGATGAACAACGCTTTGGGCCATACG
>CAZZUU010000200.1:4220-7459 GCA_964657275.1 uncultured Mucilaginibacter sp.
GTTATGGCACCACGAGCATCATTTTAAAACGATAAAAGGCGGCGTGCTAATGACCGATCTGTTAAACTATGCCGTACCTTACGGGATAATAGGCAGGTTAGCAAACACTATTTTTGTTGAAAAGCAAGTAAAGGAAATCTTTAGCTATCGCGAAAAAGCGATAAAGGATTTGTTTGGGGAGATAGCGAAGCCAGAGATTAGTGGTTAGAGATCAGAGATTAGTTTTTGGGATGACATTAAAAGCACGAAGCAAATCACACCAGCTCTTCGGCGCACATTAATGATAATCCAGCCGGTAGATCAACGCAACCGTACCTGTCATTCCATCGCCGGTATTCCGGCCGGTAATAAATTGACCGCCGCTTAAGAATATCGAAAATTCCCTGCTGAATGAGTGCCCGTAGCTTAACGATGCCTGTAAAAAGGAAAAGTCTTTATTTGTTTCGAAGACATGCGAAAAGCGTTTATCATTACTTTGTGAAAAAATGCCACCTAAAGTAACCGAAACCTGGTTTTTGTACTGTTTATCGAGGGTTATCCCATATGTGCCGTTATACCTGTCCTGGATGGGGCCATTAGTCCCGAAATATTGGCGGACACCATCATCTAAATTAAAATAGGTGCTGGCGCCAAATAAATGCCCGGTACCTGAGAACGCTAGCTTTAATTCTGCGCCTTGTTCGTTGTAACCTAAGGATTGGCCTGTATACAAAGGTGTTATGGCCGTAGCCTGGATAGAAAAGTAATAAACGTACGAAATATTGGCCAGGTAATATCTTAAACCGGTTTCCATATCGGTAAGGCCCATGCTCGTTTGATTTGGGAAGCCATCCTGCTGGTAGTTATTAAACACATAAGGAAGTGTTACCACTGCGGCAAACCGCCTGCTGATACCGTATTCAGCGAAAAAGGTAAGGCCTATTGAGGAATACTTGCCATTGTTTGTAAATGGCCGCTTTACGCCAGCAGTATCCCACCCAGAATTAGCAAAGAAATAGCTCGACGAAGCGGATATGATCAATCGCCCTGGTCTGTCAGGAAATCCACCACTTGCATAAGAGGATTTTTGCGAGGATATAAAGAAGATGGAAGTAAGCAGTAAAAGTTTTGGTATTAGCCTAACCGGATTCATATTTGTTGTTTCTGTTAAAATAGTGCAAAGGTATCACGCATCCACCTGCCTTCATAAATTTCATACTTTACCCCGATTTCGTGGCCCAGGTCGCGGAAAACGATCAGGTGCTTTTGTGACGGGATATTGTTATATAATGTGTACACGTTATTCGGCGGTGAAATATTGTCGACCATGCCCAGGCCTACTAACGTAGGACATTGCAGATTGGTTGCAAAATTCTTACCGTCAAAATAATCCAGATTGTGTAAAGCCTTGTCGAGCGTAAGCCCAGGCCGGGTATTGATATATTTTTTAATATCGATAAAAGGCCAGTCAACCTCGTTAACCCAGTTCCTCACATCACAAAATATAGGGTTTGCTGCCGAACAAAAGTTTATACGTTTATCAATGGACGAAGTTGCAATTGCTAAAAATCCACCAAGGCTACCTCCGGCGGCAATAATGTTGTCATGCCTTAATTCGGGCCGCGAATAGATAAAATCTACAGCTCGTACACAATCCATTATGGCGCCTCTTAAAACATATTTATTTTTGTCCTCAAGGTTTAATATGATGTAGCTTTCCCGTCGCACATCAATCACGTCGCGGCTATTGCCCGATCCGCGGATATTTAATGTAAGTATGGCAATATCCGGATCGGTGCCAAACATCGGTTTGAGGGCAACCTGGTAGCCCGGTAAGCCCAGCATTACCACAAACTTTTTGTTTTTATTTTTTGTGGCGGGCTCTGTAAGCCAGCCCCTGATGGTAAGGTTGTCTATCGATTTCATCTCCACCAAAAACACCCGCCTGTTATCCTTGCTGGAATCGGGCATTTCGGTAACTTTAAATTGGGGCTTTACTTTATCTAATTCTTGTTTTGCAGTACGCCAAAATGCATCAAAATCTGCGGGCTTCTTAAACTGCGAGCGTATCTCATCAGGGCGTATGCCGAATGCTTTGCGTGTGGTATCGTCATAATCAGATAAATTAACCATAAAGCTGATCTTGTAAAAACCAGATTTTAAACCCGGAATTTCAAAATCAAAGTTTTTAGAACTTTCACTGTTGATTTTTATCTTAACGGAGTCGGCTTTAACCTTCTTACCAGCTTCGGTGGTTACGAGGTACGATACCTTGCCAACCTGGGCAGTTTTATAAGTGTTGGTTACTTCATAGCTATAAGAGGCCGTCGATCTGAAAATACCGTCGCTGCTGTTTGTGGTTAAAACAGTATTTACCGTTCCTTCTTTCCCTCCGTCCTGGGCAAAAGCGCGCTCAAAATGGGGGATAGCCAACAGGCAGAAGGCAGCAATCAGAAATTTATTAAAAATCTTCGTCATATCGTTATTATATTAAACAAGGCAGGCTTATAAAGTAACTAAGCTTGCTTTTATAAGATAAACGTACTTATAGCCCTGCCTATTTTGTGCAGTGCTGTAATCATACCTCACGAATATACCTATCTTACCGCCCTTTAATCTAAAATATAACTTTTTATAGGTGTTTATGGTATGCAATAGTTTATCGGTATTTATTTATTGTTGTTTTTAATTTGCACCAATTCGCTTTATAATTATCAATCTGTTATGCCTTTGGGGCGAGGCTTGTATTTTATCAAAAAATCCGATTTTCGGATGTGATGATTGAGCGGCTCTTCAATTAATTTAAATAAACCTATCGAAATCGCGTTTAATACGATAAATGTGTACACAAGGTTTAAACTGTCATACTCAAACGGGGAATGCCAATCCACGCCCCACTTATCATATAGTGAAAAAGAATAGTCGTTTAAGTGGTTAAACCATCCGTGAATAATGGTTGACATCCAACCTAAATGTATCAGGTAAAAAATGTAAGAGCTTTTGCCCAGCAACTCGACGAAGGGAGTAGCCAGTATCCTTTTAAGAACGGTGGCTTCCGTTAAAATTCCATAGAAAAACAGTGCTATAGCTATACAAAGAATATAGTTATTGGTGATGATACCGATAGGGCTTTCCAATCCTGCCAACCATGGTTTTGTGATGGGCTGTAGTGCCATTATAAATACGCAGACAAATATTAGCAAAAAGCCAAGGTAGGTGTAGTTTACTTTATGTGTGCGTGTAAAACCCTTGCTGATCAC
>CAZZUU010000201.1:0-4540 GCA_964657275.1 uncultured Mucilaginibacter sp.
ATCTCGGCATTTTTAAACATAAACTCAATGCGCATGCCCTGATACTTAATGGTAGGGAAATACCTGATCTCCTCTTCATTACGTCTGAAATGGAATAACACCGTGGCCGTTTCACCAGCTATTTGCAGCTTACGTTCGGCAGGGTAACCTTCCTTACTCATCAGGTAAAGCTGCTTGTTTACCAGTAAGGTTAAGGCCTCTGCCATTCGCTTTTCTATCTTGGGGCGAAGGGTTTCAAATAGTTGTTCGTTAAATATCTTAGTAAAAAACTCAAACGGGCGTATGGGTTTTTTATAATATTTTTTGATCAGGTTACCCTGTTCCATTTCCTCCAGGATCTTAACCAGCTTAATATCCGTTTCATCAATACAGTGAATAAATTCTTTAGCGGTATTGGAGAATAAACGCTGATGGGTTAATGAAAATTCGCCGTTGGGATTTAGCTGAACGATGTGGGGCTCAATAACGTACGACAAGTATTCATGCCGGGCAATGGCATAAATTATCTGGCAAGGCTTGCTGCTGTCGACACGTAACATTTGTATTATAAAAAAATATAATAGAAGCTACATCAACAAAAAATTCAAACGTAATCAGAATTTGGTGTAAGTAAAAATGTTTTATGTTAAATAATTGTTAACACTTTTGGGCCTTGGGTCATTGGATCAATGGTTTATCACGGGATCTGCCTTAATAATCCGAATTACCGTTGGCGGCTGCTCTACTTTGGGGGTATAACCACAAGAATTCTGGCACTTAATAATCTGATCTTCCAATGATTTATTTTGAATTGGTTCTGTTTTATGCAAAATGGTTTTGGGCCGATGAACAATTTCATCTAAAAGAACGGTAAAGTTGCGGCTCATTAACGGTCTTACATCAATAAAATTTTGCGTTATTCCGTTATTGTCTGTAAAACGTATGAATTTTAAAGGGCCGCCATAATGCGTCCCATTTGGTAATTTATCAGCTATCATATAGGAATATAGCTTGCTATTTCCATCGAAAATCTTATTCAATTTCGCAATTAAAGTATCTGTTAACTGGTAAGTCGTATCCATAAAAAGATCGACCCGGCGACCGATTTTTGACTTATAGTTGGCTTGTCCAATTTCATTTATTTCAATATATTCAGTGCAAATCACTATTGTGTCTTTACCTGATAAATCAGTAGTGTAAGTAGCACATTGAAGTTTTTTAAATTTGGGTTTTATTTGCTGCGCATTTACTGTCGCGTGGGCAGTTAAGATAAATAACGTTAAAAATATTTTGGCAAAGTTCATGGTGATTAGTAAAGGTCTGTAAACATAAGTATTTATCGATTCAATTTCATATTTCCACTTTGCGTATAACTACGCATCAAACACCGTGTTTAAACGGTGTCGGTCATTTATTTTTTTATTTAATTTTACTAAAAATAAAGGGAGCACCTCTGATATTTTGAAAATACAAAACCTAACATTTACCGCTAATTCACATTAAAATTATGAAAATCAGAAAAATTGCACGTTACGGATGGAACCCCGATCTTCCGGATCAAAGAGATATTAAATATTCGGCCGTAAGGCCGGTTTTAACCAGTTTACCACCATTGGTCGACCTGCGCAGCAAATGCCCGCCGGTGTATGATCAAGGGCAAATCGGTTCATGCACCGCCAATTCAATCGGCGCAGCATTTGAGTTTGGCCTGCTTAAACAGGGATTAACGGATTTTAAACCCGCCCGGCTATTTATCTACTATAACGAAAGAAGCATGGAAGGGGATGTAAAATCAGACGGTGGCGCACAAATAAGGGATGGCGTTAAAAGCGTTGCCCAGGTTGGCGTATGCAATGAAACCCAGTGGCCCTACGATCCGAAAATCCTTTTCAAAAAGCCAGCAAAGGTTTGCTACAAATCGGCAAAGGCCAACCTGGTAGAGCAATATGTTTCGATTGATAACACAGATATTAACCAGTTAAAGTCGTGCCTATCGGGCGGCGACCCTTTTGTATTTGGTTTCACCGTTTATGAAAGTTTTGAAAGTCAGCAGGTAGCCAATACGGGGATTCTTAATATGCCGGCAGCCGGGGAGTCAACAGTTGGCGGGCACGCTGTTTTAGCAGTTGGATATGACGACTCGAAGAATGCTTTTATTGTTCGTAACAGTTGGGGTGCCGGCTGGGGCCTGGCAGGCTATTTTTATATGCCTTATGCTTATATGACCAGTAAAGGCCTGGCAAGTGATTTTTGGGTATTAAAGATGGTTGAATAGAATAGTTAGAGGTAGTCTTTGTAAGCCCCCCTTCGAAAGAAGGGGGCTTTAGGCTAATTAATTGAGTTCAACCCAGCCTTCAAAAACCTTCTTTGCCGGCCCTTCTAAAAAAATTTCGGTAAACTTCTGGCCGTTATAGCTAAACCGGACGTTGATATCACCGCCCAATACTTTTATAGGTGTTTGAATATTGCCGGTTTGGTGATTATGTTTTGCCATTGCCAGTGCAACAGCAGTTACACCAGTACCACACGCATAAGTTTCGTCTTCAACACCGCGCTCAAATGTGCGCACAAAATAGCCCGTGTCATTAGGCTCCACAAAGTTTACATTAATCCCCTTTGCGTGATAAGTATCGTTATTGCGAATGGCATAGCCATCTTTATAAACATTTTTATCTTTGAGGCCTTCAACCAGTTTTACGTAGTGTGGCGAGCCGGTGTCCAGTATATAAGCATCCTCGTCCGAACTGATTTGGTCAACGTCTGTCATTTGCAAACTTACCCACTCGCCCGATTGTGAAATTTTGGCATAATGAGGGCCATCTACTGCCAAAAATTCTGTCTCATCATCAATCAACCCCAGAAATTTTGCAAACGCTACAATGCACCGCCCTCCGTTGCCGCACATGCTGCTTGGTTGGCCGTCGGCATTATAATATACCATCTCAAAATCATATCCTTCCCTATTCTGTAAAAACATAATACCATCGCCCCCAACGCCGAAACGACGGTCGCATAAAGCCGAGATCATCTGTGGATTTTGATGATTCACAGCGCGCTCGCGATTATCGATCATAATAAAATCGTTTCCGGCACCCTGGTATTTGTAAAACTGAATTTTCACGGTAGCTTTATTTATATTTAGCAATTACCTTATGCCATCAGGCTTAAATAGTTATCTTTTTGCTGTTGTGTTAAATTTAACAATTTTTAACACAAAACCGGATAACTTAATATAGGTAATAACGTCTATATGGTATTAAATTTGTGTAATAAACAACAAACGTATAAAAGAAAAGAGAAAGTATATGAAAAAGTTTGGTTTAACATTATTAACAGCCTTTGTTGGAGGGGCAATGGCGTTAGGGACGTACAAGGTTATTGAAAATAATTACACCGACACCAGGAGTTTTGAAGAAAAACAGAAGGTGTATTTTGCAAGTAACCCTTCCACCACGCGCTCATTATCATCAGCAGGCCAAGTTGATTTCACCGAGGCCGCAGCAGCGGTAACCCCGGCGGTAGTTTATATCCGCACTACTTATGCAAATCATGACAGTGACGATCAGCAGAGTCAGTTGCAGCAGATGTTTGGCGATATGTTTGGCCAGCGTGGGCACCCGCAGGGTGTTCAAATGGCGTCTGGTTCGGGCGTAATCATCTCACCTGACGGTTATATCGTTACCAATAACCACGTGGTTGACAAGGCTGAAAAGATTGAGGTAACAACTAACGATCACCGCAATTTCAAAGCGAAAGTAATAGGTACCGATCCTAACACTGACCTGGCCCTGATTAAAATAGATGGATCTGATTTGCCGATCGTAAAGCTAGGTAACTCTGATGCCGTTAAAGTGGGTGAATGGGTATTGGCGGTAGGAAATCCTTTTAAATTGACTTCCACCGTTACGGCAGGTATTGTTAGCGCCAAGGGCCGTAACATCGGCATTATTGGCAGTGAAGATAACCAGGACGCAAATCCGTTCGGACGGACACAATTGCAGCAAGGCGGTCCTAAGTTAAACAGCGGTATCGAGTCATTTATCCAAACCGATGCGGCCATTAACCCCGGTAACAGCGGCGGCGCATTGGTAAACACCAACGGCGAGTTGATAGGCATTAACTCCGCTATTGCATCGCACACCGGTTCGTATGAGGGTTATGGTTTCGCTATTCCGGTTAACCTTGCAAAAAAGATATTGAATGATATCGAAAAATACGGTGCGGTTAGGCGTGGCTATGTGGGTATCAGCTTTACTGAGTTGAACCAGGATAACGCCGACCAGTTAAACACCAGCAAAACCGTAGGATTATATGTAGACCAGGTTATACCCGGCGGCGGGGCGGCGCAGGCAGGCATCCAGAAAGGCGATATTATCACTAAAGTTGAAGGCAACCTTGCTTACGAGTCATCAGATTTGCAGGAACGCGTTGGCCGTTTACAACCCGGCGATAAAATTAACCTGACTGTATTACGCGGTAACGACGAAAAGAATTTTAGCGTTACGCTTAAAGCGGATAAACCTGTAGCCACTGCAGCGGTTTCAAAATCAGCCGAAGAAAT
>CAZZUU010000201.1:4550-7458 GCA_964657275.1 uncultured Mucilaginibacter sp.
GATAGGCGCAAGTTTTATCCCATTAAATACTGCGCAAAAAGCTAAGGTCCATGTAAATGGCGGCGTTTTAGTTACACAGGTTAGAGAAGGCGGTTTATTTGATTATACCGAAGTTCCGGTTGGATCAGTAATTACCGAAGTTAACAGGCAGCCGATTGCGGGCATGGCCGATCTTGATAAGGCCCTGGGTAACCTGAAAAATGGTTTATTAACCATCGCAGGATACTATCCTGACGGCACGAGGTTAAGAAGCACTATTGAAATACGATAATATATTTCTGAGCGATTAATAGTAAAGCTGTTCCCTTTTGGGAACAGCTTTTTTTGTATCGGCTCAATTGTGGTAAAAATGTACTTATGTATCCGCATTACCCACTTTTGTATAAATCCGTCTGAACCCCTTGCGGTAGTTTTGTATTGTAAATTTTAAATAAAAAAACAATGACAAAAACAATTTTTATAACCGGAGCTTCCAGGGGATTTGGAAAGATCTGGGCCGAAGCTTTTTTGAAACGTGGTGATCAAGTGGTTGCTACCGCGAGAAATTTGGATACACTTGACGACCTGGTAAAAACCTACGGAAATCAAATACTTGCCCTTCAGTTGGATGTTAACGACAGGCAGGCTTGCTTTGAGGCCGTAAATAAAGCGAAACAACATTTCAGTAGAATTGACGTATTGATCAATAACGCAGGCTATGGTTTGTTTGGCACCGTTGAGGAAACAAGCGAACAGGAAGCACGTCAGCAAATTGAGACAAACTTGTTCGGCCTTTTGTGGATGACGCAAGCTATACTGCCAATAATGAGAGCACAGGGCCAGGGCCACATTGTACAGCTATCAAGCGCGCTGGGACTAGCCACATTGCCTGTTTTAGGGCTATATAATGCATCAAAATTTGCTGTGGAAGGGCTCAGCGAAACATTGGCAGCAGAAGTTAAGGGCTTCGGAATTAACGTTACCCTGGTTGAGCCCAACGGATTTGCGACAGAATGGGGCGGCGCTTCTGCCGTACATACAACACCTATGGATGAATATAAAGGGGTAAGGGCAGCGTTCCAGGCCGGCCTAACGCAAGATAGTTTCGGCATCCCTGAAGCAACAACCGCAGCCATATTAAAGTTAATTGATAGTGATAACCCGCCGCTGCGTTTATTTTTAGGTAAAGTAGCATTGCCATGGATAAAACAGGTTTATGCAGGCCGTTTGGCTACCTGGGAAGAATGGGGCGACGTTGCTGCCGCAGCTCACGGGAAATGATAAATTTATGTGAAAAGATATTATTGAATTACGCTGACAAGTCTATGCCTTTTAAGGGCGTAGACTTTGCTAATATTGTAAAACCATGAAACACTTTAAGACCTTAATTGAATTGCACCATGCTAAAGGCTTTGCACCTCCTGAAAATCCATTGATCAGTTTGGTGAGGTGCACCAACAGTTGTTCAATCGATAGAACTGAGTTTACCGGCGATTTTTACATGATCGGCTTTAAAAAGTTAAAGTCGGGCGCTTTTTTATACGGCAGAACAAAGTACGATCACGATAACGGGTCAATGTCGTTCATCAAACCGAGGCAGGTTGTAAAATTTGACAATCTTGAATTTGAAGAAGATGGATTCATGATTTACTTCCACGAAGATTTTTTAAATGGCCATTTGCTGCACTCCGAAATAAAGAAGTATGCATATTTTGAATACGAAGCTAACGAAGCATTGCATTTGTCACCAAAAGAAGAGCAGGTGATCTGGGATCTTTACCATAAAATTGAAACCGAATATTACAATAACCAGGACGAATATAGTCGGGGTATTATGCTCGGCCATATCGATTCGATATTAAAATATTCCCAACGCTATTATAAACGGCAGTTTGTTGATCGTACCGATGTTTCGGGAAAGGCTGTTTCCAGGTTTAATAACGCGCTTGAAACTTACTTTGAAAAGGGATTTTTACAAGAAAAAGGCTTGCCTTCCGTAAAGTCGATGTCCGATCGGCTTAACCTGTCGCCGCGTTATTTGAGCGACTTGTTAAAACAAGAAACCGGTAAAACCGCTATAGAACTGATCCATATTTTTTTGATATCCGAAGCAAAAAATCTACTCAAAGGATCTGACAATAATATTACCGAAACGGCTTATGCTTTGGGTTTTGATAATCCGCCATATTTTTCCCGTGTATTTAAAAAAGAAGTTGGGATTAGCCCGCATGAGTTTAAAAAGCAACTGCTGAATTAAAGTGTAAAGTTTGTTTTGTAAGACTTATCGGCTTTTTATGGTAAGCTTTGCTAATTTTGCGGTGATGAATAACGGCATTGCCATCACTTATAACTTACTTAATCAGGATCTTTTGTTGCTTCCGCAGAAAGCGATTTATTGGCTACAGGAAAAGGCCTTGATTATTGCCGACGTTCACTTGGGGAAAGTGGGCCATTTCAGAAAGGCTGGCATAGCGGTACCGAGGGATATGGAGCAAAATGACCTTTCGGCGCTTTCGGACCTGATTGATGAACATCATCCCGAAAAAATTATATTCCTGGGCGATCTGTTTCACAGCGATATGAATGCGGATTGGGATTGGTTTGTTTTGTGGCGCAGGCAATTCCCTAAACTACAGATCATACTGATAAAAGGGAATCATGATATTATAGAGGAGAACCATTACAGGGAATTGGATATTGTAATACTCGACCAACTGCTGATTGGCCCGTTCCTGATGCTGCACCACCCTTTAGCCGACGAAAAACTCGTAACTGCAAATGGCTATGTGTTTTGCGGCCATATACATCCGGGTGTAAGTTTGGTAGGAAAGGCTCGTCAGCATATAACCCTTCCCTGCTTTGCCTTTGGAAAAAAGCAGGTAATATTGCCATCTTTCGGAAAGTTCACGGGCAGGGTAGCCATACGCAG
>CAZZUU010000202.1:0-7452 GCA_964657275.1 uncultured Mucilaginibacter sp.
CTTCTCATGAGCCGCCACATAGCCAATCAAAGGCGGCAAGGCACCGGGTATAGCGCCTACAAATACCGCTATCGGCGATTTGCGCTTTAGCGGCGTATAGGCAAATGCATATAGCAGGATAGAAAATACGGATAAGTAACCTGTGGTTAAATTAAGCTTGCCTAACAAATAAGTGCCCGTTATTGCCATAAACATTCCCAATACCAAAGCCTGGCCGGTTGTCATTCTTCCCGCAGGGATAGGGCGGTCCATTGTGCGTTTCATCAAACGGTCAAAGTCCTTCTCAATAATTTCATTAAAGCAATTAGCCGCTGCAGTTACCAAAAAGCCGCCGGCTATCAGTATCAGCCAGTTGCCCCAAACAATATGGCCGTTTACTTTACTGCCAATTAAAAATGAAACAGATGCAGAAAACACCACCAAAAAGGTGAGCCGCAATTTTATCAGTTTCGAAAAATCGCTCCACTTCATTTATGTGCCTCCTGTGCTTTAACTGACCGGTATAAATTTAACATGAGGTAAAACTGCGAGCCAAAAACGAGGCTGGCCAATATAATATGCGAAGCCTGTGCAAACGGCGGTAACGACCAATAGGATAACAATATACCGGTAACAATTTGCAGCATAATCATCAAAAAAGCAAAGCTCATTACCTGTTGTTGTAATGAGTGCCTGCTAAAGCCCCTGCGGATCAAAGCATACAACAGTACATTAATCAATAGTACAAATATCGCGACATCCCTATGCCGGTAAAAAACATTCCCTGCGTTGGTGATCCAATCGTCTCGGTAACCTCCTTGCAAACGACCGGCCACCTCGTCAATCTTTTCGCGCACACCGCTGCCAAAGGCTATCTGCAAAATAGTGAGTATTAAAGCCAGCAAAGCCGTCATGTGGATGATCGGGTTAATGTTTAGCCTGTGTTTCCCATTAACCTTTGCCAGGTGGTAGGTGGCAATGCTTAAAGCCAATATGGCTAAGGCCAATATCATGTGTACGGTTACTATCCATGATACCAGGTTGGTTGATACCACTATAGAGCCCAGCCAACCCTGCAAACCCACCAATATTAAGTTTAAGACACTTAAAAAAGGGATCAGTTTGTTATCGCCGCTATAGCTGAATGAAAACCAGGCGGTCAGTAATAATGAAATTCCGGATGCGGCGCCTAATAGCCGGTTAATATATTCCGTCCATGTTTTGGCGGCGTTGAATTCTTCGGGCACTAATATGGATCGGTCATCCCTTATCCGCTTCGCAAGGTCACTGTAGCCAAAAATATCCAGTGTCTTTGCGAACCTTTGGTTTTTTGCCAATCGGCCTGCAACGTATTTCTGCTTATAATCCTTTGGCAAGTCTGAACTGTTTGCCGGTGGTATATAACGGCCAAAGCATTTTGGCCAATCAGGGCACCCCATTCCCGAACCTGTACTGCGAACTATTCCGCCGGCGAGTATTACTATAAAAAGTGAAATTATGGTAATAAGATTAATTTTCTGGAACCGAATTTTCGATGCGAATATGCTCATTAGTTTTAAGCCGAAAGCGCAAAGCCGAAAGCCGTATATAATGGCCTTTTACCTTGCTTACTTCAGTGTGATATATAAATATTTCTAAAAATTTAGGGTATCTGTTATGGAAATAATTCCGGTACAGATACCCTAAAAGATCAGATCAGCAATATATTATTTTACTTGCTCCTTAGCTTTTTGTGTATTTGTCCACTGGTTATGATGCTCCAAACCGGCAGGGTTATCTTCAAAATCATGAGGAAGATTTGAGCTCATAGTTTGTGAAAACGGTACAGTTTGCGGAATAAAATCTTCTTCAGCGCCGGGCTTGCTGTAATCATAAGGCCAACGGTAAACTGTAGGTATTTCGCCTGCCCAGTTGCCATGGAAATGTTCGATTGGCGCTGTCCATTCCAAAGTATTTGCATTCCATGGATTTTGAACAGTTTTCTTGCCCCAAAATATCGAATGGATAAAATTGAACAAAAATGCAACCTGAGCCAAACCGGCGGTTATAGCTGCCCATGTAATAAATACATTTACGGTTAACCAGCGTTTCATCGATTCAAACTCGGTAAATGCGTAATAACGACGCGGAACGCCATCCAACCCCATAAAGTGCATCGGGAAGAAAACAAGGTACGCGCCGATAAAAGTTAACCAAAAGTGAAGGTAGCCTAAACGCTCGTCCATCGTACGGCGGTACATCTTAGGGAACCAGTGATAAACACCCGCAAGCATCCCAAATATCGCTGCCGAACCCATTACCAGGTGGAAGTGGGCCACAACAAAGTAAGTATCGTGCAGGTTGATGTCCAGGGCAGCATTACCCAAAAATATCCCGGTTAAACCGCCGGAGATAAAGAAAGAAACCATCCCGATAGCAAAAAGCATTGCAGGGGTAAACCGGATATTGCCGCGCCACAATGTGGCCAGCCAGTTAAACGTTTTTACTGCCGATGGTACCGCGATAATTAACGTGGTGATCATAAACACACCGCCCAGGAACGGGTTCATACCGGTAACAAACATATGGTGACCCCATACGATAAATGATAACACGGTAATACCAATTAATGAATAAACCATCGCATGGTAACCAAATATCGGCTTGCGCGAGTTTACAGCGATAACTTCAGATGATATACCCATCGCCGGCATAATAACAATATACACCTCGGGGTGGCCCAGGAACCAGAATAAGTGCTGGAACAATATCGGGCTACCACCTTCATAAGGCTGAACCTGTCCGTTTAAAACGATATCAGAAAGATAAAAGCTGGTGCCAAAGCTGCGGTCAAATATCAATAACACCACACCTGCAACCAAAACCGGGAACGCCAGCACACCTAAAACAGCGGTAAGGAACAAAGCCCATACAGTTAAAGGCATTTTCCAAAGGTCCATTCCTTTGGTACGCATGTTTAGAATAGTACTCACGTAGTTGATACCACCCATCAATGATGATGCGATAAAAAACACCATACTGATCAGCCAAAGCGTCATTCCCTCACCCGAACCAGGCATAGCTTTCGGCAATGCGGATAAAGGCGGATAGATAGTCCAGCCACCGCTTGCGGGGCCTTTTTGTATAAAGAATGAGGATAACATGATCACACTGGCTGTAAGGAAGAACCAGTAGGAAAGCATATTAACAAATGGCGAAGCCATATCACGCGCTCCAATTTGCAGTGGTATCAGCAGGTTTGCAAAAGTTCCGCTTAAGCCTGCAGTTAACACAAAAAATACCATGATGGTACCATGTATGGTAACCAGCGACATATAAAAGCTTGGGCTTAAACGTCCGCCAGGTGCAAAACGGCCCAGTAATGTTTCTAATAAAGGAAATGATTTATCAGGATAAGCTAACTGTATCCTGAATAAGATAGACAAGGTCATCGCAATGAATGCCATGGTGATACCTGTTACCAGGAATTGCTTGGCAATCATTTTATGATCCTGGCTAAATACGTAGGTATTCAGGAAGGTTGCTTTATGATGGTGTTCGTGACCGTCCTCATGATGTACTATCCCGTGATCGTGAACTGCTAATGTTGACATATTCGTTAATCTTATATTAATTATTTAACGCTAACCTGTTTGATGCTGCTTTGGCAGGAGCGATTGATTTGGTACCCGTAAATTTCAAATCCTTTTTTAACTGGTCGGTTAAATAAGGTTTTTGCTGGGCTATCCATGCCTGGTATTCTGCTTCGGTAACTACACGCACAACTTTTTGCATGTTATAGTGGCCATCTCCGCATATTTTATTGCAATAAAGTAAGTACTCAAATTTTGGGTTACCGGTTTTATTACGCATTTCGTTGGTGGTAATAGTAGGCACAAATTTGAAAAACGTAGGCAATCCGGGTACAGCATTCAACTGAACGCGGAAATGCGGCATGTACACGCTATGAATAACATCCTGCGCGTGAATATTTATTCTTATCGAATGATGAACGGGTAATACCAGCGTATCAGCCGACAAATCGTCAAGACTATTACGGTCCTTAAAATCTACCCCCAATTTATTTGCCGCAGTAACCAATTTATAATCAACGTGCCCTAATTTGCCATCCTTGCCGGGATAACGTAATTCCCAGGCAAACTGGTGGCCGGTAACGTCAATATTCAAATCGCCCTTTACATCTGTACTGTTGGTTATTTTCTGCCAGGTAAAAAACCCGAATACCACCAGGATGGTTAACACAATTGCCGGCACAATGGTCCATACTTTTTCGATGGTATTGTTATGCGGCAAAAAGTAGGCTCTGCGTTTATCAGAACCACGGTACCAGAACAAAAATCCGAATAGCAATGCCTGGGTAATAACAAATACGATAAGGGTAAGAATAGTGGTAACTGTAAACATATTATCAATATCCACACCATGAGCGGATGCCGCTTCAGGTAATGACATGCTGCCTTGTTCCGTCAGCGACCAATATGCGCCGTATAAACCTGCCACCAAAAATATAGCGCAGCAGGTACCCATTATATTATTCCAGTTAAGGCCCTTTTTGCCCTGCATTTTTTGGGTAAGATCATAAACCCGCAGTATTTTACCAAAAATGGCAATTGAGAAACATCCCACCAGGAAAATTAATACATAATACGCAACACCTGCCCACATCGCACTTTTCTCGGCCGGCGAAACGCTGTCTGCTGTACTTGCACTCTGAGCCATCACCATATTTGTACCCGACAGCACAAACACTGCAAAAAGCGATAGTGTTATTTTAGAAGTTAATAGTTTTTTGAATCCCATTTTTAATGTTTTGTGTGGTATTCCTTATTTAGTGCAAATTTAACAATTATTATATGTGATGATGAAGGCTCTCCTCCAGCAACGGGTGTTTCTTAGGGATAAGTGATTTGAATTTGCTTAGTGCATTCAGCATCAAAAACGTAAACAAACCGGCAAAGCCCAAAAACGTAGTAATTTCAATAATACCTATTTCGGTTGCCCAGCTTGATTGCGGCCCTACTGCTCCCGGCATAATCATTTGGAAATAGTCCAGCCAATGGCCGCATATCAAAATAATACAGGCGGCTTTCAGTACACTGGTGTGGCGTTTTGAATCGCGTTTCATCAATACCAATAACGGTGCTAAGAAGTTGATGATAATGTTTAGCCAAAACCAAGGCTTAAATTCCGGTTCCCATCTTTTGTAGAAATAAGCTGCTTCTTCCGGCAAGTTGGCATACCATGTTAACAGGAACTGGCCGAACCACAGGTATGTCCAGAATACTGAGAACCCGAATAATAACTGGCCCAGGTTATGTAAATGATCTTGTGTGATCCATTGAACGTAACCTTGTTCCCTTAAGTAAATAATGGTAAGTGTAATAACGGCAATGCCACTAACCCAAAGGGCCGCAAAATTATACCAGCCAAACATGGTTGAAAACCAATGTGCTTCGAGCGACATGATGCTGTCAAAAGCAAACAACGGAACGGTAAAACCAAAGATCACTAAAAATATTAGAGCTACTTTAAAGCTTTTGCGGTAGTTAGACATTCCGCCCAGTTCATCTTCATTTCTTGAATATTTCACCAGCAGAAATCCTAAAAGACTATAGGTTGCCAAATAAGCTACTATACGTATCAAAAAGAAAGGCACATTTAAAAAGCCTGATTTACCGGCGATAACTGCATCATAATTAGGATCGCCGGGCGTAGATACACCTTTAAGCGCCCATTGCTTATATAAATAGGGTAAAACAGTTTGCTTATGATCTTCATTTAAACCGGTGTGGGTAGTAAATAAACCGGCGCAAATTATAACCACCAATATGACCGCCGCGATAGGCAATACACGTATAAATGCATGCGGGATGCGGATGATAGAGGCCGACCAGCCAGCCTGTGCCACATATTGAACAGCGCAAAAGAATATACCGCAAATACAAACGCAGGTAAAGTAATAGCCCATCAGCAACAGATTTGCAAATGTGCGTTCGGCACTGCCTGATAAAAAGCCGTATGCTATCCCAAGTACGCCAACAGCGATAAATATCAGGCTCCAGGTTTTGACCGGGCCTTTAAATTCAAATCGTTCATTGAAACTATCTATAGTCTTCATTAAAAAATTGGCTTATAAAGTTTGTAAATGGTGAACATACATAATTATTTTCCAGCGCTCTTTTGGCTCCAGTTGCGAAGCGTATGAACCCATTGCGTTTACACCGTAAGTTATTGTATGATAAATTTTACCGTCTGTAAGATCTTTCATGGCGCCGCCGCGTGACGACTGCCCTTTTGAATAAGATGGCGGAGCAGGAAAACCATGCTGAACTACCAATCCATCACCCTGGCCACCTAAACCATGGCATGGTGAACAAAAGTGGGCAAACAGCAACTTTCCATCTTCGTAGTTTGCCTGTGTTTGCGGCAATGTGGTTTTTACTTCAACGCCGGCTTTTTCATAACCGTCTTTTGTATTCGGATAATCAAACCGTACAAAACCAACCGGAATAGTTCCGGCAGGCGGTAGCTGGGCGGTTTTACCATCTTTAAAGTTATCGTTCTTCTGATCGGGGTCGTATGCAATATGCTCATACATATTGGGAGCGTATTCCCAACCGGTGCTCCTTTTATCCTTGCACGATGAAATAATGATCGTTGCAGCGATAACGATAACCGTTGTGCCCAATATTTTTATTTTATTCATAGCTAACATATTTTCTATCGTTATGCTTAACTTCTACTGCGCCTGCGTCTTTTAATAATTTGGTAATGTCCTCGTGTGGTGTATTTCCTTTTGCATCTATAGCAATTACAAACCTGTCATCAGTCGCCCTAAAATCCATTACCCTCGGCGCGCGGCCCGGAAAAAGGTGAGTGGCGTAAAAGAATGTGCCTGTCATACCAAAAGCAGTAAATAATACGGTCCACTCAAAAGTAAACGGAACAAAATCCGGGATGGCAAAAGCCGGCTTACCGCCAATATCCATAGGCCAGTCATGCACCAGCATATAATATACCATAGTAAATATGGTAGTACCGCCCAGGCAACCGAATAAAAAGGCCGCAAAACCAAGACGCGAATCCTTCAATCCAAGTTTTGCCTCAATGCCGTGGATAGGCATGGGGGTATAAACATCATAAATAGGGATGCTATTTTTTTGTAAGGCGTCAATCCCGTGCATCATCTCATCAGGATCAGCAAAAAGGCCTAAAATATATTTGGTGCTGCTCATGTTTATAATTTTTCGTAATCAGCCATATCAACGCTGTCAAAAGACGTTAACGCTTCTTTATAAAATTCAACCTGCTCTTTATCTACGTGGCCATGTTCAATTATCTTCAGCTTAGCCTGCTCGCTCGAACTCTTCAATATCAGTTTCACTTCGGCCATTGCGATGGATGGCAATACCCTTATGAATAAGAGGAATAATGTAAAGAATACCCCTATCGATCCAATGAATATACTTACAT
>CAZZUU010000203.1:0-7439 GCA_964657275.1 uncultured Mucilaginibacter sp.
CGCCTATCCTGATCGTGTATTGCTGTAATTTTGCTTCGGCCTGTATATTTTGAGCGCCTGCTTTAAAACAAAGGCAGGTCAGCAATATAACTGCCGGGAAATAAATAAAAAACCGGTTCTTCATTTTTATCACCTTCTTTTTTCCCGTTTTTTAAATAGTGTCATTAACGGCTTAACATACGATTCATGCGTGCCGATCTCTGTAGCGTCGACACCCGATTTGCTGAATACAATTTTTAACCTCGAATTTCGCCTGATAGCTTCTTTTTTAAAGGCATCCCGTACCTCTTTATCGCTTGTGTTAACCCATAATACCTCGCCCGACTCTTCGTCCTTTACCGGGATCAGGCCCAAATCCGGAAATTCTTCCTCGTGTTTATCGTATAAGCGCAAAGCAATCACATCGTGCTTTTTATTGGCAATTTTAAGCTCTTGCTCAAAGGTGTCGCTCATAAAATCAGATATGATAAAGGCAGTACATTTTTTCTTGATTACGCCGGTAAAATACTTCAGCGCTTCGGCAACGTTAGTCCCTTTACTTTGTGGTTTAAAATCTATCAGCTCCCTTATGATCATCAAAATATGGCTGCGGCCTTTTTTGGGCGGAATAAACTTTTCTATTTTATCGCTAAAAAATATTACCCCAACCTTATCATTATTTTGAATGGCTGAAAAAGCGATCACCGCACATATCTCTGTTGCCAAATCCTGCTTTTGCTGGTTGATGGTTCCAAAGTTTTCGGAGCCGCTCACATCCATTAGCAGCATTACGGTAAGCTCCCTTTCCTCATCAAAAACCTTTACGTAGGGGTGGTTGAAACGCGCGGTAACGTTCCAGTCGATGGTTCTTATCTCATCGCCTACCTGGTATTCACGCACTTCGCTAAAAGCCATACCACGGCCCTTGAAAGCAGAATGATATTCGCCCGAAAAAAGGTGATTACTCAGCCCCCGGGTTTTTATCTCAATCTTTCTAACTTTTTTTAACAGCTCTTTGGTATCTCTGATCATGATTTTAGTATCAAGTATTAAGTATCAAGACAAAGCGCAGTCTCTTAGCTCTTGATTCTCAACTCTTGGAACTTGCTTTTAGGGTACTTCAACTGCATTTAATATCCCGGTGATGATGTTTTCGCTGGTCATGTTTTCGGCTTCAGCTTCATAAGTTAAACCAATGCGATGCCTTAACACATCATGGCAAATAGCCCGTACATCTTCGGGTATCACGTAGCCCCGTCTTTTAATAAAGGCATAAGCTTTTGCCGCAAGCGCAAGATTTATGCTTGCTCTTGGTGAAGCGCCAAAACTGATCAGGTTTTTGTAATTGGTCAGTTTATATTGGTCGGGATATCGCGTGGCAAAAACGATGTCAATAATGTATTGCTCTATCTTTTCATCCATATAAACTTCCCTTACCACTTTACGTGCCCTTACAATATCTTCGGGTTTTACGATGGCCGTCGGTTTTAACATTCCCTGGGGCGCAATATTTGCCCGTACTATCTTTTTTTCGTCCTCTTTATTGGGATAACCGATAACCACTTTCAGCATAAAACGGTCAACTTGTGCTTCTGGCAGCGGATAAGTCCCTTCCTGCTCTATTGGGTTTTGTGTAGCCAATACCAGGAACGGGTTAGGCAGCGGAAAGGTGGTGTCCCCAATGGTAACCTGTCGCTCCTGCATAGCTTCGAGGAGCGCGCTCTGAACTTTTGCAGGTGCGCGGTTTATCTCGTCAGCCAGGATGAAATTTGAAAATATGGGGCCTTTTCTAACAATGACTTCCTCTTTTTTCTGGTTGTAGATCATCGTACCAACTAAATCCGCAGGTAATAGGTCGGGTGTAAACTGGATGCGGCTGTAGTCGGCCTGTATAGCTTTCGACAGTGTATTAATGGCCAATGTTTTCGCAAGCCCGGGTACGCCTTCCAACAGAATATGGCCATCAGCAAGCAAACCAATTAGTAATCGGTCGACCATAGATTTCTGCCCGACGATCACTTTGTCCATTTCCATTTTCAGCAAATCAACAAAGGCGCTCTCGCGCTGTATCATTTCATTGATAGCCCTGATATCTGTTGAATATGACGAACCACCGGCTACGGTATCTGATGTTTGTTGTCCTGAATTAATATTTATGTCTTCCATGAACCTTTTATTTTGAGAATGCAAACTTAAACAGCAGATCAATTTTTTGCCACTCCAATATGGATTATAAATGTTAAAATTTGTTAAAATTTTATGGCAGAAACCGAAAGATAGAAATTCTTGTTATTAATAGCCCAAACAACCGGCTTATTATCTAAGCTCTTTAAATCGATTTGATTGTAATCTAATTATACATAACAGTCAGAACTATTCCCGACAATAACTGTTAAATAAAAACAGTAATTTTATTGCAGCTTTAAAAGCGCCAATTGTACTATGAAGAAACTATTTCTTGTTTTTTGTTTAATTGCCGTTACAGTCCGTTTCGCTTTTGCGGATACCATAGCCATTAACCACTTCGTTGTTAAGGAAAACCCTTTTGCGAAAAACGAAGTTGCTATTGTAGCAACCGACTCGCTGAACAATATACAGGAAAATGTAAACGGCGTGTTCAACTTTACCATAAACGGTTTTTTGGATACGCTCAGGTTTGACAAAGGCACAGCGTTTTACCGGCATAAAATAGAACGCTCAACCTTTATTTTTGCCAAACACCTCAACGATAAAGGTTCACATTCTATACTCTATTATGTCTACAAACACGGCGACGTACTGCGGCCGTTTCATATCAGCTGGGTACTGTTGCTGGCTATTCCATGTGCGCTGTTTTTACTGGCTTATATGTTTAAACGGTTCATCATATTTGCTGTCATCATTTTCTGCATCTTTGTGTATTTTAACTATCATAGCGGACTCAGTATCCCCACCTTTTTTGAAAGTATTATTGACGGGTTGAAGAATATATTTTGACCCCAAAATAAAAGCAACAATCGCACTTTCTTTACAAACCGTTAACAATTCTTTGATTATCTTTGCAGATCGAAAATGCAATAAAGTTTAACTACTCCTTTTACAAGCTGCATATAAAACTTTTTGCAGCATTGGCTGCTTCAATTACTGTCCGTCGTTTGACTAGCAATATCAGTAGGCCCTGATTTAATTTATTACACCCAACCGATAGTTGACCTGGTGCTTGCATTTGGTTGTTATCCGGCTGAATATTTATTAAGAATGAGACAATTAAAAATAACCCAATCCATCACCAATCGCGAATCACAGTCGCTTGAAAAGTATTTGCATGAAATTGGAAAAGTGGATTTAATTACAGCACAGGAAGAAGTTATCCTGGCACAAAAGATACGTGAGGGCGATCAGGCCGCTTTGGAACGTTTAACAAAAACTAACCTTCGTTTTGTGGTTTCGGTAGCCAAACAATACCAAAGTCAGGGACTTACACTTGGCGACCTTATCAACGAGGGAAACCTTGGTTTAATTAAAGCTGCAAAGCGTTTTGACGAAACCAAAGGATTTAAATTTATATCCTACGCGGTGTGGTGGATTCGCCAGTCGATTTTATCAGCTGTGGCCGAGCAAAGCCGTATTGTACGTTTGCCTTTAAACCAGATTGGTTCCTTAAGCAAAATTCATAAATCTGCATCTAAATTAGAGCAATCGTTAGAACGCCAGCCTACTCCGGAAGAACTTGCCGCGGAGCTTGAGATCAGCGTAGAGAAAGTTTCTGATTCTTTATCAAATTCAGGCCGACAGATATCTGTTGATGCGCCATTTGTTGCCGGTGAAGAAAATACCTTGCTGGACGTGTTGCAAAGCACCGACCCGGGAACGGATAATGACCTGATGATCGACTCACTTTCACAGGAAATCAAACGCTCGTTGGGTATTTTAGCTGAGCGCGACAGGGAGGTTATCGTACTGTTTTTTGGTCTGGGCACTAACTCCGCACATTCCCTGGAAGAAATCGGCGAGAAATTTAACCTTACCCGCGAAAGGGTTCGGCAGATAAAAGATAAAGCGCTGATGCGGTTGAGGAATAACTCAAAAGCGAATTTATTGCAGTCGTATTTATAGAGATTAGTGAGTGGAGATTAGAGATTAGTTCTTTACTACGAAAGATACTGACATGCCTGTTCGATAGCTATCGGACAGGCATTTTTGCATTCAAGTCAACTAATCTCCAATCTCTTGTCGCTAATCACTAACCTAAAACGGCATCCCTATGCCGAAGTTAAGCTGCATAAAGTTATAGGTATCGCCGCTGTTTGCGATGCGGTAAGCGGTTTTAAAAGGGCCGGTGTGGAACAATTCATCTATGTGATTAATTAGTACCCATTGATCGCTGCCGTTAAACTGGGGGTCCTTAAACTTAAAGGCGGCATCAAACCTGAATACAAAGAACGATAAGTCAAACCGCAGGCCGGTACCTATATCCATGGCGGTGGATTGGAAGAAGTTGCTGAATTTAAATTGAACATTAGGATCACCAGGCTGCGGGTAGAGTCGCCAAACATTACCGGCATCGATAAATACAGCGCCTTTAAGTTTGGAGCCAAAGAAATCATCGGCCAGTTTGTACCTGTACTCCAGATTGGAAACAAATTTCACCTCACCAAATTGGTCAAGATACTTTAAACGTGTACGGGCGGTATCCCCTGTAGAGGGTGTGCCCGTTGTACTTGCCGGGCCATAAAACGTTGCGCGATTAAATTGTCCCGGACCCAGGGTGCGCGGTAGCCATGCCCGCAAATCGTTCGCTCCACCAACATAAAACTCTTTTTCAAATATCCAGTTTGCATCATTGCTATTGCCATAAGGTACGCCCAGCCCCGGATTTAGCCGTAGTATAAGTTGCCGTTCGCCGCCCAGGCTGCGATAAAAACGCAGATCTATTTCACCTTTGGCATATTGTGCGAATGCACGTCCTGCGAACGTGCGTTCGCCTTGATTATCCTTTGGCGTATTAAATATACTGCTCAACAAGGCGAGTGTGTTGCCGCCCAAATCTAAACTTCCTCGAAAATAGGTGAAGTTTGAAAACGAATTTAATTCAATAGCATTATATTGATAAGTATATTGGCTGCCTGCTGTAAATACGGTACGGCCAATGAGTTTAACATAAGCAAGAAGATTTTTTGATAGTAACTCCTGTCTCGCGGCAGAGTCGATATTACCACGCGAAAATTCTATATAAATGGGGGTAACAATATGTATTTTTCGACCGGTTTCAGCAAAATCATAGGTTAATGAATTAATAAAACTTTCGCGTTCTACCAGGTCTTTTTGAAAAAAGAGCTGGTAGTTAGAAGAAAACGTAGTATGCGGCACGCCATATTTCCCCAATATCGGGAAGTTAAACGGTGAAATTATCCTGGGATAAATTAAACTGGCACCAATTCTGAAATCCTGGTTTTCAATGCCATTCGGGTTTGCCAGGTCGCTGCTGTTATCAAACAACACGCTCCAGTTAACTTTAACCTGTAATATGGCGGCGTTTTTAAACAGATCGCGATCAGTAAAGGTATTGCCAAGGTTATATCCATAACGGCCTCCGTTGAATAGAAATTCACCCTCAATGCGATCTGACATTTGCTTGAGCGGCACAATATCTATCTTGGTATTAAGCCGGTTTGTACTGTCGGGCAGCTTCGTGTAAGTTGGGTTGGGTACATTTCTGAATACGTTTAACTCCGAAAGGCGCGAAGTGGTTAAGGTTTGCTTGTCGATATCATATATTTGCCCTTTACGCTGAAAAACATAGTCGATAACTGTTCGGGGTTGAAATTTACGGGAATAATCAACGTATCTGAATTGCGAGTCAACCTGTACCGTGTCTACATGCCCGGGGGTGAGGCCGGCGCTGTTGGCTACAGTAATAACGGTATTATTGATTTTGTATATTGGGTGGGCCGATTTACCAATAGGGTTGTTGATTATCATTTTTAAATCAACTACGCTACTTTTAAAAGTTGAATCGTAAGTGAAGTTAATATACTGCCGGTAAAAATCGAAGTAACCGTTTCGCTTCATGATTTGGTAAAACTCATCCCGGTCATAGGCCAGGCTATCGGTATCAAACCGACCGCCGGGCTGCACATGCGAAAACCTGAAACGGTTAACCCGGTATAAAGCCTCTACTTTTTTATCCAAAATGCTGTCCTGTATTTTGCGTATCCTGAACATTGGTCCCTCGATAGCAGAAAAAACCAATTCGGCTTTTTTATTTTTTACGTTAATGGTATCGGTAACCTTTGCTTTTAAATAACCTTTATTTTGCAGAAAACGCTCTATCTGCACGCGAGAAAACTCAACCAGCGAGCTATCTAAAAGCGACGGCGCTTCGCCGATATCTTTTTTTCCGTTTTTGCTGAAAAGGTAATAAAACTGCAGATTTAACCAGTTATTGGGTTGTTCTTCCTTGTCAACATAATTTGCAGCGGGTTCCAGAAATTCTTTATCGACCCCCTTGATGGTTATTTTACGCACCAGCGCTTCATGATCTTTCAGCCTGCGCGTTAAACTGCAACCCGAAACTATAAAGAGCAGAAGAATACTTAATATTGTAAGGCGGTAACCATCAGGTTTAATATATGCTTTCAAAATCTCAAATCAGTTTACTAAAGTCCTTACAACATAAAGGCGAGCGCATACAGCAGGGTTTGTTTTTGGTTGAAGGGTACAAATCTATAGTTGAATTTATTAGCTCTTCTTATCAAATCGAGGCTGTTTACCATACGGCGTCCTTTAATCCAAAAGTGCTGAAATTATCCCAAAAAATAAACTTATATGCGATTTCAGTACCAGATATTCAAAAGATAAGCAGTTTGAAAACTCCCCAGGAGGTAATAGCGCTCATAAAAATCCCTGAATGGCCGACGCTTGATAACGCTAAGCTCAAGCAAAAGTTTACATTAGTTTTAGACGGAATACAGGATCCGGGCAATATGGGTACAATAATAAGGACGGCTGATTGGTTTGGGATCAAAAATATCATTTGTTCGGAGGATACGGTTGACGCCTATAACCCAAAAGTAGTGCAGGCCAGCATGGGGTCGCTTGCACGCATCAATATTTATTACACAGATTTAGCTGTAGCTCTGCCTGAAATGGATTTGCCAATATTAGGCGCATTGTTTAATGGCGAAAATATTTACAATACCGATTTCGGACATGAAGGGTTGATTGTTATGGGCAATGAAGGCAACGGCATCCGCCCCGTAGTTGAAGCGCTGGTTACTAAACCGGTAACTATCCCGCGTGCGGGAGGGGCCGAATCATTAAACGTTGGAATTGCCGTAGGGATATTCTGCTCAGAAATAAATCGAAATTCGTATAATAATGTTGGCAGCCAATAAATTATTGCTATTTTTGCAATCCTTAAAAATGGTCGGGTGGCCGAGTGGCTAGGCAGAGGTCTGCAAAACCTTTTACAGCGGTTC
>CAZZUU010000204.1:0-7325 GCA_964657275.1 uncultured Mucilaginibacter sp.
CTCAAATTACAAATATTCTCTTTCTAAGATATCGCGCTGATTTTTAAATATTCGTCTAATCTCTAATCACCAACCAGTAATTACTATCTTAGTGTAATTATTACACTAAGATGAAAAATTTCATCGATTAAAACCTCACCTTTGCAGATGAAAATAGGGCGTACATCTATTAAATAAAAAGTGATGTAACGTTTTATAATCATAGTCGTCTTATGGTTGTATTTAAAAATTGTGAGACGCAATTAATTGAAAATCAAAATATTAAAAGAATGAAATCTAAAATTTTAGCCCTTATTACATTTGTAGTTGTAACAGTAGGGATAGCAAAATCAACTTATGCCGCCGGTGCAGGCCATGCGAATTTTACCGTGGTGAACGATATCAGCAAGATCAATAAAATAGAAATTCACGGGAATGTGGAATTGTTCGTATCTGACGGACCATCCGACCAGGTGAAGGTTTACAACCATTATTATGCTGAAAGCGCTTTGGTTCAAAGTAAAAATGGAACGCTTCGCATATCATCTTACAGCAACGAGAAATTAGTGGTTTGGGTTACAGCAAATGACCTCCGTTCAATTTCAGCGTTCGATAATGCAGAAGTGCAATCATTTGGCAAACTTTCAAAAATTGATCTGGACGTGGATTTGCATAATGGTGCATTTGCCAAATTGAACATCGATGCTTATGAAGCAAATTTAACCTTAACTGATCATTCCAGTCTTTATTTAAGCGGTTCCGCAGATCAATTAAACCTTAATAAAAATGACAACGCTAAACTAAAAGAAGATAATCTTTCCGTTATTCGTTTTACGAAAAATGATGTGAATACACAACCGGTGAATGACAAGGATGATATTGCCGGCGTTTAATTAACTTTTGCAAAAGTTCGCTATATATTATGTAAAGCCGGTTGTTAGAGCAGCCGGCTTTTTTTTTACTTCGCAAGCAACTTAATTTCGCAACTAACCGATAGACTTTACGCAAATACGTATTTATACTTATGACTGTATAATTTATAATAATTATTTTTGCTTGTGTTTCGCAACATTGTCGGAAGAAATGCGTTAAACTGCGTTCGACCGGAAAGATTTTTTTCTCAACGAATAGAATGTGTTTAACACGTGCTTAATCATTTGCCAACATTGCAATTAAGTTAAGTTTTATTTAGAAATATTATTAAATAAAAATTAAACAATTATCGAGTTTATAATATATTTGTAAAAACATCACAGTATGAAGCAAACCTACCTTTTAAATCTTTTTTTGATTTTGATCATTGCATTATCGTCTTGTTCTCCATATGCTACCAGCAAGTACTTTGAGGGCATCGATAGAAATTCAGGAATAACTCATAAAGTTGATAATTATGTTCCTTTAACCATACAAACCGGCGACATATTGGCTATAAACGTTAAAAGCCTGAGTCCTGAAGGGTCAGCCATATTTAACGGAGATAATAGCGCAGGTGCAACTGGTACAGCCGGAAGTGGTTCGGGAGGAGGTGGTTCTACAGGTTATCTGGTTGATCAGAATGGGGAGATAGAGCTTCCACTGGTTCATAAGGTTAAAGTATTGGGCATGACGATTGAGGAAGCCCAAAATACACTCGCCAGGGCAGTTACCCCTTTTTTAAAGGAGCCCGTGGTAACTGTACATGTATCTAATTTTAAAGTGACAGTTATAGGTGATGTAGGCAGTCCAAGCATGATCACCGTTAGTGGCGATCATATGTCAATTCCAGAGGCACTTAGCCAGGTTGGCGATCTAACTGCAAGCGGCAGGCGGGACAATGTTTTATTAATCAGAGAAATTAACGGCGAACGTAAATATGTTAATATAGATCTTACATCACCTAAACTAATTGAGTCACCGTATTATTATCTTAAAAATAATGATGTGCTATATATTGAAGCCGGCAGGGGTAAATTCTCAACTATTAGTCCACTTAAGCAAAATCTGCCCATCTTCCTGTCTTTTCTTTCAGTATTAATACTTGCTTTCGAATTATATAAAAGATATTAAACATTAAAGCAAGATTAAATATTAAATCAGAAATAAACCATCAATGAGTATTAAGAATTCATCATCCGATATTTTTGGGTCATCCAATAAAGAAGGGCGTTCATTTAATGTGCGTCAATTCTTAAACAAAATGTTTTTTCATTGGCCCTTATATGTTATATTTTTTGTAGTCAGTTTTGCGATAGCGAAATTTTTTATAAAATATACACGCCCTGTTTACGAAGTAAAAGCCAAGATTCTTGTTAAAGATTATCAGCATTTCAGCGATCAAAAGGTGGCGCTGGAACAGCTTGATGTAGGAGATCCTCAATCAGAAAAGGACATTCAAGCTGCAATTGGTTTAATGAATTCTATACCTGTAAATGAGCAGGTTGTTACCGACTTGCAGTTATGGGCGACCTATCAACGGCCTACCCGCTATTTTTCGTACGAAGACGTATATAATACCACTCCTGTACAATTTAAATTATTGAAAGCAGGGCGGAGTTTTATGAATGATCAATTGGATATCACTATCGAAAATGCAAACTATTTTCTTTTAAAACGTCCGAATGATACAACGGCCCAGCGTTTTGCTTTTAAAGATTCTTTTATCACCAGTTTCGGCACATGGAAGTTAGACACCACCAGCCATTTGAAAGAGTATGTCGGCAAAAAGATCAGAATAATTTTAACTAATCCAAAAGAAGTTGTAAAATCATTACAGGACAATATTACTGAAACCCTTGTGCTAAAAAGCACCGATGTTGATGTTGCTTACGACGATGAAGTGCCCGAACGCGGACGAGCGATATTGGATGACATGCTGCGGGTTTTTATTGATGCTTCTATCCAGGAGAAACGCCAATCATCGCAAAGTACACTTAAGTTTGTGGACCAAAGACTATTAGCAATAACCCAGGAATTGAATAATGTTGAAAGCCAGGTTCAGGGTTTTAAGAGCACCCGGGGCATTACCGAAATAGGGGAGCAATCTCAAACATTTGTAGGTAATGAGCAATTTAACGATAAGCAAATTAATGAAATTGATATAAAATTAACCGTCCTCGACGGGATCGAACGCTATATAAATACCAATGAGGGAGCCGATAATCCTCCGGCAACCCTGGGGCTCGACGATCAGAGTTTGATTGGGCTTGTTAAGCAACTCACCGATTTGCAACTGGAACGCACCAAGCTGTTGGCTACTTTGCCCGAAAATAACCCGTTGTTTAACCCCATAAATCAGCAAATTACTGCTACAAAGGCTGCCTTAAGGTCTAATATCAAAAACATAAAAGCTTCTATGCTTGCCACCAGAGGTCAGTTGCAAACTATGGGAACCGGTTATCGTTCGTCAATACAAAGCGTTCCTGAGGCAGAGCGTGGTCTTAACGATATTAAGCGTATGCAAGGAATCAAAGAAAATTTGTACACCTATCTTTTGCAAAAGAAAGAAGAATTAAGCCTTGATTATGCCTCAACAATTTCGGATGCTTTTATAATAGATCAGCCGCATGTTGGTAGCAGGATATCACCTATACCTAAAGCGGCCTATGCAATTGCAGCCTTGTTAGGCTTTCTGATACCTACAGGGCTACTGTTCGGTAGAGAAGCAATAAAGAACCGGGTGGTAAATAAGGGTGAGATTATTTACGCAACAGGAATGCCGATTTTAAGTGAGATAGCTTATCAGGACGCTGATGACCGGATTGTTTTGACCAACCAAAATAGTTATATAGGCGAACAATTCAGAGATTTGCGTACCAAGCTTAATTATTTGCATGGCAAAGGCGAAAAAGGACGGGTTACGCTTTTAACGTCGAGCATTGGCGGTGAGGGAAAGAGCTTTGTTATTAGTAACTTGGGGGTGGTTTTAAGCGTATCGGGCAAAAAAACAATCTTGTTGGAATTAGACCTGCGAAAACCAACTTTTTCAGCATTATTTAAATTAGATAAAACTAAGCTTGGATTGAGTGACTTTCTTTTCGGCGACGCTACCAAAGCGCAAATTATTCAGCCGATGGCTATATCTGATAATTTATTTGTTATCGACTGTGGAACGATTCCGCCTAATCCGTCTGAACTTCTGGAAAGCGAAGAACTAGCTGCATTAATCAAAGAACTGCGATTAGAATACGATCACGTGCTGATAGATTCGCCTCCGATGCACTTATTAACTGATGCGATGATAATTGCACCGATGTGCGACGTAAGTTTGTATGTAGTCCGGCAGGATTATACGCCCAAGCAAGAATTAGAATTTATTTCTGATATATACCAGGAGAAAAAGCTTTCTCGTATGAATTTAGTTTTTAACGGCGTTAAAAGCGACAAATATAGTTATGGGTACAATTATCAAAAGAACACCTACTATACTCAGTCGCCGAGGAAACTAAAAAATAGGATCAAAAGATTTTTTAGTAGATTCTAAAGCCTGGCAGGTGCTTTGTGGCTGTTGTTACGCTCATATATTTTAAGGTTAGTAGCCACGTTACTAACCTTAAATTGTTTAGAATGGTGGCAAAAAAAATAATATTATAAAAAGGGTTTTTGGTAAAAACTTCAATTAGTACAAAGCATCTACCTAATGTGATTGTTTTAACGAAGTTATATACCCGATGCTTATTTATTTCCCCGTTTTGCTGACTGAAAAGTTTATAGCAAATAGGAATTTAGATAATTTAGATATAACTTAATATCGCTCGATTAAACATCAATCATGTGTGCATTGTTCAATGTTAAATATGCATTTAATACTTAACCTTCAACTGAAAAATCTGGTTAACTATTATTTATTCGTAATTCTGTTAATTGTATGATAAAAAGTATTACGAATTACTTTTCCGTTCAGACTGGTTACGAGAAATTTCTCAAATGGGCAAAACTTGTTGCCGTCACCATATCTGCGCAGGCATTAATTCAACTTATCGGGTTGCTTTCCGGGATTCTTATAGTAAGGTTCTTATCAACAACCGAGTACGCTTTTTACACCTTAGCTAATACCATGCTTGGAACCATGACTGTATTGGCCGACGGGGGAATTTCTTCAAGTGTAATGGCTCAGGGCGGGAAAGTTTGGCAGGACCGACAGAAATTAGGCGTTGTTATCGCAACGGGTTTTAAGCTCCGAAAGAAATTCGGCATAGTAAGCATCTTGATCTCTATGCCCATTCTTTTTTACCTATTAATAAATCATGGTGCTAATTTATTGGTATCATTCTCGATCATCCTCGCCATAATACCATCTTTTTTTGCCGCCTTGAGTGATAACCTTCTCGAAGTGTCGTCGAAATTGCATCAAGGGATTAATAAATTACAAAAGAACCAGGTGTTTGCGGGCATTGGTCGTTTTGTTATGGTTACGTTTATCAAGTTTTTTCCTTGGACATTTGTTGCAATATTGGGCAATGGAATACCTCGTATGTGGGCAAACTTTCAGTTACGAAAGATTTCAGCCGAATATGCCGACCCTGCGCAAAAGGCCGATCCGGTTGTCGAAAGGGAAATACTTGCGGTGGTAAAACGGACGTTGCCGGGTGCTATCTATTATTGCGTATCAGGCCAAATAACAATCTGGCTTATCTCAATATTCGGATCTACACAATCAATAGCGCATATCGGTGCTTTGAGCCGGCTTGCTACGGTTATCACCGTTTTTACCACTGTATACACTACACTTGCAGTGCCACGTTTTGCCCGTCTGCAGGATGATCGCAAAATACTACTGTCGCGGTTCATACAAATCCAGTTGTCCTTATTTGTTTTATTTATTTTGATAGTTGGAACAGTAATGCTTTTCCCAACTCAAATACTTTGGGTTTTGGGTAAAGATTACACCAATCTAAATACCGAGGTTATCTTGATTACTATTTCCAGTTGTTTTTCAATGCTTGCCGGTGTTACTTATTTTGTATTGGTGTCTCGCGGATGGGTTATTAAACCGGTGATTAATATTTCAATAAATATAGCCTTTCAATTAATACTGTTGTTTACAATGGATCTTTCCAAAACCAAAAACGTGCTGGTGTTTTCAATTGTAGATTTCTTTTTAGCGTACATTATTTTAGTGATTTATTTTTTTTATCGCGTTTATCGAGTTGATGTGAAAGGTATTTCAGACGAGCTAACTTCTGAAGTAGATAAAAAGGCTGGAGAATAAACGAAACTTCTTTTTAAAATTTACGTATTTGTTAACAAAAGTTTCAATATTTTATTTTTCTGTTAAATTTCAATTGGAATGATTTTAAAAATTAACTTAGAATTCTAAATGGCAGAGTAAATTTTTGATTTTTCTTTAAATATTTGGAAAATTAAAAATGTGCTCTTTTAATAAAATAAAAATTTATACAGGATTATAACAGGGAGATTACTTTAATTGCTGCTAATACTAAATAGTGATACGGAAATGAAATTAATAACCATTAATAGTATCAAATTGAGTTGACTTAGCGCTCTTTTATAAGAACAGAAAAAACATTAATAGGATATGCAGTCAATTATTTGTACACTTTTTGAAGGGGATTATCATGAGGGCGTTGCCGCGTTAACTAACTCACTTTACCATTATGGTTTTAGAGGAGATGTTTACATTGGTTATCGTGGAGATCTTACCTCCTGGACCGCCCAGGCAAAAAATAATTCGTCTGTAAATTGGCCCGGCACAAAAACCTTAAATGTAGCTGATGGCCTTCAATTGCATTTTCTTCCTGTCGAAACTCATTTTCATTTCACTACTTACAAGCCTTATTTTATGTTAAGGATAATGGAAGATGTGGCAAAAGATGCAGGTGGTATAATTTACTTTGATCCGGATATCGTCATAAAATGCCGCTGGAGTTTTTTCGAAGAATGGGTAACCTATGGTGTGGCGATGGTGCATGAAATTGTTAATCATGATATGCCGCCTACTCACCCTGTAAGGTTTATGTGGAATAAAATAGTTGAACAAAGCGGTAGAAAAGTTACACGAACGTTATATTCTTATATCAACGCAGGCTTTTGTGGTGTGTCAAGAAAGCATTTGGAATTTATTGAAACATGGAGAGATATAATTGATGTAGCTATTAAGGAACACGATTTTGACCCGAGTATTTTTATGCTTGATGACAAAACATCAATATTTTGCGGGGACCAGGATGGTTTTAACATTGCCGCAATGTGCAGCCTATCACCCATAAGTGAGGTTGGCCCACAAGAAATGGATTTCATACATGGCGGATGCACAATGTCGCACGCCAACGTTCAACCGAAGCCATGGAAAAAACCGTACATAGTTTCTGCCCTAAGAGGCGTTTCACCGTCGCTTCAGGATAAGGCCT
>CAZZUU010000205.1:0-7295 GCA_964657275.1 uncultured Mucilaginibacter sp.
CGATTAATACGGTAAGTGACATCAGGTAGCTTTTGTAATGCTCGGCAGTATGTTTTATAAACAGCCGCCCAAACCTGTTTAAGTTAAATATGTCGCTCATATCAGGATGCGTTTAAAATTTCTAAAAGAGATTTATTGTTGTTGATGATGGCATTAAAAAGTAGCTCAAGATCAACCTTGCTGAATTTCCCGGTAGTGTTACGAACAATAGCATTTTTACCGCGCATCCCTTCTTCTTCGTACAAAACTGCAAGGTCGCTTGTATCGGGATAAACCCCGAATGTCAGTTTTTCAGTTATTTCATCGAGCGGCTGGTGTACTACAATTTCGCAATCATGCAAAATAAGCACCGTGTCAATTAAACTATCCAGGTCCCTTACCTGGTGTGTAGATATCACGATGCACCGATCTTCCGTCAATACCGATGCTATGAGTTTTCGAAACTGAACTTTCGATGGAATATCAAGCCCATTGGTGGGCTCATCCATTAATAGCAAACTGGTATTAGTTGCAAGGCCAAATGCGATCATCGCTTTCTTTTGTTGCCCATATGATTGCTTATCCATTATGCCGTCAAGATCAACATCGAGGGCGTTCAAGTAATTATAAAAATCGCTTTTACTGAATTTGGGATAAAATCCGGCTGTATTGTCAACAAATTGGGCAGGGGTAAGGGACGGAACAAATAGTTCTTCAGGAATAAAATAAATTCCTTCCAAAACTTTTACCGGACGTTTTGAAACGTTGATCCCGTTAAAAAGGCAGTTTCCGCTTTCAGGAAATGCAAGCCCCGTCATGTTTTTTAAAAGTGTTGATTTGCCTGCGCCGTTCTTGCCCAACAAACCGTAAATACGCCCTTCTTTCAAAGTAAGGCTAAGCCCGTTAAACAACAATTGCTTTTTTTTATACCTGAAACTGAGATTATTAATTTCTATCATAGTGTATTAGTATAATAGTACACTACAAATGTAGAATGAATTATTTATCTTCCAAATCTTTTTTACTTTTTTTTAAAATTTTATAAAAGAGTGAAGCCGGATATTTATTTAATATTACCAGCAGGTAAATAAGGTGCTTGTAATTAACACTATTGTGTTATATATTTATTGATTAGTTAATCTATCTTTGAAATTATGTCAAAACATAATTTACCAACCTACGCTATAGTAGAACTGCTGATGCGGTTAATGCCTCACGATAATGCTATTGGGAATTACAAGGATCACAGCATTTATGATGAGGGGGTAATTGTGAAAACCTCTGGTGGTATTATTCATTTTCCGCAGGGGCTGGTTATGCAGCAGTTTGAATCTCCTGAACTGGTAACCGATAATGCGCTGCTTAAAGTTGCATCAACCTTTAAGCCTGCACGTTAACTGTTATTTTACAATAACAACTGTCGTAAAGTTTAATTCTTTAGACCTGGTTTTCCGGTTTAAAAAAGCGGGTTTAAGCCGCGTTATCCAATAGCGCTGAAAGGTGTTGAGTGTTTGTATTTGAAATCCTTTTTTAGCGAAATTATTCACCACGTCCACCGGCGCATATAAAATAAATGGTTTGGATGGCATCGACCCTTTTCCATTGGGATCAATTTGATTTACCGTTTTATGATTGTAAAACTCAAATGCCCAGGCATAATCGTTGTCATTGTTCAGTTCGGCCACCGGCAGGTTTTGCGTGTTATGATCATTAATCCAAAATGCAGCCTCGCTGCCTGCCTGGTATTTCATTAGTGAAGGATAAAAAGCCAGGTTAAGGTACAGGTTAATGATAAACGAAGCCAGGACTGTCCTCGTCGCAATCTTTTGCCACAAAACGATATTTTTAAGACCGGGTAAAAATATCATCATCAGAAAAACGATGATGATTAAACAGGCTGTTAAGAAATCAAACGATTGAGGCCTGAAAAAATAGTGGAGGATAATTATTATTAAAAGCATCAGGACGATCATACCTGTTTGTACGATCCTGATGGCGCTAATAGTTTTTTCGGAAACAGTGTTGTAAAGATATTGTGCCGTTAGTATCGCAAAAAAAGGGAATACAATATTTAAATAATGCGGCAATTGAAATCGCGATAGAGAAAATAATAGGAAAGTGAGCAAACTTCCGCAAATGCAAAACCATTCAACGCTTTGTGCATTTTTTATCCCTTTTTTGATTAACCGGTAGATGGCCGCAAAAAGCAAAAATGCCCAGGGCAAAAATGCCCACAATAGCGTATGTACGAAAAAGAAAGGGTCACCATGCCCTTTGATGGGGCCAGTGTTAAAAAAGCGCCCGAACTGGCTGTCCCAAAAGAAAAACCGAATGCCTGATACCCCGGTTTGTCCAAAAACTACCTTATCGGGATGCGAATCAAATTGCTGGTACAGGCACCATACTTCCGGTATGATGAAGATCATGGTTAAAATAATTGCTATCAACCACTTCCATGAAAACAACGCTTTCCATTGTTTGGTTATAATTAAATGCCCGACGATAGCGCCGCCGATTGGGATAACGGCAAACGTTCCTTTGGTCATGATGGCGCATGCCGTAAACAAACTCCCGGCAATTAAATGCCAGAATGTGCCATTTTTATATGTTCTGTACAAATGATAAACGGAAGCAATAATAAGCCCTGTTAAATAGGGTTCAGCACGTACGTCGTTGTTCGACAGTATGATATGTTGTGCCGTTAATAAGATCAGCACGCTCCATAAGGCAGTTTCTTTATTGTAAAGCTCTTTAGCAAATAAGTAAGTATAAACCGCACCCATCATTAAAAACAATACGCCGGGTAACTTATAGGCCCAGGTTGTAAATCCGAAAATATTAAAAGCGAGTGCAGTCACCCAAAAAGGGAAATGGGGCTTATCCAGCCAATCTTTTCCATGGGTTAGCAGGTTGATATAATCGTTATGCTGAACCATAGTTTTGGCGATAACGGCATACAGCGCACCATCAGGGCCGGTTATGGGTATAAACAGGCCGGTGAAATTTACCATGGCCGCAATGCCTATAAAAAAATAAAGCCAATTTGATGATACGGGAATTTGCAGCTGCCTGGTCATAAACGGGGTAAAGGTAAACAGTTTTATCGATGTCGATAATTCAAAACTACATCAACATTTTTACATTAACTTTATGTGGTTTTACAATATATAACCGATATTGAAAACCAAACCGGATTATAACCTTTATTAAAATGAAAAGAAACCTGCAAACGCTTATCGTGTTGTTTTTACTTTGCCCATTTGCCTCAATAGCTCAAACCGGGAAAGTTTATGATAACCTTTCATTACCCAGCAAAATACTAAAAAGCGATCGAAAATATGCCGTTTACCTGCCACCTGGGTACGAGACCTCAGACCGCAGTTATCCCGTATTGTATCTACTGCATGGAGGCGGCGACGACCAAACTGGCTGGGTACAGTTTGGAGAGGTACTGAATATAACCGATAAAGCGATAGCCGACGGAACAGCTACACCCATGATCATCGTAATGCCGGATGCCAATACCGGCCGGCGGGGCTTCTTTAACGATATCAAAGGCGACTGGAACTACGAGGATTTCTTTTTTAAAGAATTTGTTCCTTTTATTGAAAAGAAATACCGCATCAAAAGCGAAAAGCGTTTCCGTGCCATTTCAGGCTTGTCGATGGGTGGCGGCGGTACGCTGATGTACGCCATGCATCATCCCGAAATGTTTTCGTCGGCGTGCCCGTTAAGTGCTGGGGTTGGCCCGTTATCATTGGATGAAGCGCGGCAAAATGAAAATAAAAACAATCCCGGTCTTGCCGATTCTGTGATAGTCAACTATTATAATCAACACAGTGCATTGGCTTTAGTAAACAATATGCCAGACGCCCAGAAAAAAGCCGTTCGCTGGTATATTGATGATGGTGACGACGATTTTTTATATGAAGGCAATTGCTTGTTGCATATCGCCATGCGAAAAAAAGAGATTCCGCACGAGTTCCGTATACGCGACGGCGGTCACAACTGGACCTACTGGCGTGGGTCTTTACCCAACGTGCTTGAATTTGTGTCCCAGGGTTTTCATCAATATTAAGGGTGATTACACAGATTATTGGGATATGATTTCACCGATTGTCAAAATTATTTTTACTGATGAGTATATACTAATATCTGATCAACCAATCCCTAATCATCTAACCTCATGGAACGTCGCCCATTTTTACAGAATGCTGCTTTAACAGCAGGCTCGCTTGCATTTTTTAAGCAAAGAAGTTTTGCGCGATGGCTCGCCGATCCTGCATACCAGTTCAGGACCTTGCGAAATGGCGTTGGCATATTTGCCGAGCAGGGGGGTACTATCGCCTGGATGATAAACAAAGGTGGTATAGTGGTTGTAGATGCCGAATATCCTGATCCTGCTTTGCATTTAATTGCAGAATTAAAAAAGCAATCAGACCTGCCTTTTGAATGGCTGATCAATACCCATCATCATGGCGATCACACAGGCGGGAACATCTCGTTTAAAGGTATTGTTAAAAATGTAGCAGCGCATGAGAATTCCCTTATAAACCAAAAACTGGTTGCCGTGAAACAAAAGACAGAGGACAAACAGCTTTACCCTGATAATACATTTGATACCAAGTGGAAGGTTAAAGTAGGTAACGAGCACATATCTGCACATTATTTTGGCCCGGGTCATACTAATGGCGATGCCATGATCCATTTTGAACATGCCAACGTTGTGCACACCGGCGATTTAGTATTCAATCGCCGTTATCCGTTTGTAGACCGCACCGCCGGGGCATCGGTAAAGAATTGGGCTCTCGCCCTTGAACAAGCACAGGAAAAGTTTGATAGCGATACACAGTTTGTATTCGGCCATGCGTTCGACCCGCAAAAAGTTACCGGTACCATAGACGATCTGAAAGCCATGCAAAACTTTATGGAAAGGTTAATAGATTATGTATTCAGCGGCATCAAAGCAGGGAAATCAAAAGATGATATACTAAAGGCAACTTCCATACCCGGCATAACCGATTGGCAGGGCGATGGCATTCAACGCGGCTTAACAGCAGCTTATGAAGAACTTACAACATAGGATTTCACCGATTATTTGTGGATTACACCGATTTGCCTGCAGTTCCGCAATTAACATTCCGCACTCCGCATTCAAAACTACTCCCATTTGAAGGTTTTAACGGCTACGATGTAAATGCCGATGAACCATAGCCCCAGTATAAATAGTTGGTGAGATACTTCGTTTAATCCGGCACCTTCGAAGGCTACTTTGCGCATGGCATTATTCAGATGTGTTAACGGCAAAACATCGCTAAACTTTTGCAGCCAGGTTGGAAATGCCGACGTAGAAAAAAAAGTGCCCGATAACAAAAATTGAGGCAACGTAATAATGTTAGACAATGGGGGCACCGCGCTCTCATTTTTAGCAAGCCCGGATATAATAAAACCAAAGCCCATAAATATGATAAGGCCTATAGCTGCCAAAACAAGCATATTTAATACGGTTGTAATACCATGCACCAGTGTAAAACCAAATGCATAATGGCCGATCATAATGATGAACAAAGCGCCCAGCCATGAGAATATTAGCCTGGCTATGGCTTCTCCTAAAACAATACTGTAACGTTTAACAGGCGTTGCAAAAAAGCGCTTGATCACTAATGTTAGCCGCAGGCTCAGGAAAACGAACGCCGTCCCGAAAACGCCGCTGCTTAATAACGAAAAGCCCAGCATCCCCGGCAATATAAAGTCAATATACCGGTAAATACGACCGTGAACGGTAGTTTCTTTTATTTCGGCTACAGCTGGAGGTGCGCTGCTTCTGCTGGTGTTTAATTGGTAAGATATACTATTCAAATATATTTTAAGAATGCCGCCTTTTGCCTCGGATGCAGCAGTATATTTTACGTTGGTGGTGTAAGCGGGTAACGTACTGTTTTTTCTGACATCCAAAATAGCATCAATATTGCCTTTTGAAAGGTTTTTGGCCATATCATCTGCCGACATGTGCGTTATAAGGTGTACAACACTTATCTTTTTTAATGCCTGGTATATTGGGCTGGTGGTATCGCACGTTTTCGCTACACCAACATCAACCGTTACGGCATTGCCGCCTATATTGGCAAAAACAATAATAAATATTAAAGGAAACGCCAGGCTGAATACTACTGCCGACGGGCTGCGTATAATAGATCTGAAACTTGCTTTTGCAATAGCCAGGGTGGCGCGGGTGTTACTGTATTTGTTATTAGTCATTGGTCATTAATCATTAGTCATTTGTTGGGTTGGTGCTGCAAACTCTCTTTCGGGGATTGGGTTTACCCTTCACGCCATTCTTTTCCGGTAAGGTTAATAAATACGTCTTCCAGGTTAGCTAGTTTCACCTCTTTTTTACGTTCGAAGCCGGATGATATGAGTTGATCCACAAAGTGGTCGGGCGTATCGATACCTATTATATGGCCCCCATCCACAAATGCTACGCGATCACAAAGCTCCTCAGCTTCATCCATATAATGTGTAGTGATCACAACGGTAGTGCCGCTGTCACGAATTTCACGAATCAGATCCCACAAATTACGGCGCGCCTGCGGGTCGAGGCCGGTAGTAGGTTCATCAAGAAATATTATCCGGGGGTTATTAATGAGTGTTGTAGCTATTGAAAAGCGTTGCTTTTGACCTCCCGAAAGATCTTTATATTTTGCCTTTGCCTTATCGGTCAATGCTACCTTTTCCAGCATTTCTTTGGGACTTTTATCAATGCCGTATAGGCCGCAAAAAAGTACGATTAGTTCAGAGAGGTTTAAATTTGGATAATATCCCGCAGCCTGCAATTGTACACCTATGCGTTTCTTAATACTATCTGCATCGGAGTCGATCGAAAAGCCGTCCACCGTAACCTCGCCCGATGTTTTTGCCCGTAGGGTTTCAATTACCTCAAGCGTAGTGGTTTTGCCGGCGCCGTTAGGGCCCAGTAATCCAAATATCTCGCCTTCGTAAACTTCAAAGCTGATGCCCTTTACGGCGGCAAAGTCGCCATAGTTTTTTACAAGATTATTTACTGTGATAATAGGTTGTTTTGTCATACTGTAAAAATTAATCCGGTTTCGGACTGCCAACAGGCTATTGAGTGTACACCGGAAAATTACTTATTTTTTTTGCCTTTTTTTAACTCACTTTCTGATTTAAGCACTTTATCGCCGTTTTCCTGCTTTATCTCAAAAGCAGGTTCGTCATTGCTGGCCTTTCGCTTCACGTGTGCACCTTTTATAGTTTTTGTTACCGGCTCTGTAAATTCTTTTACAATTTTTCCTTCG
>CAZZUU010000206.1:0-7262 GCA_964657275.1 uncultured Mucilaginibacter sp.
TGAATATAACAAACGCTATTATACCTGCAGCAACAATCAGGGTAACAACTCTTACCGCTGTGGATTTGAACAGCGATGACTGATTATCCCTTGTTTCTTTTTTATTTTCTTTATAAAAATTGTCTTCGTTTTTAATGCTTATCGTTTTATTTTCTTCGCCCCCCAGCGTGGCCCCTGTTATTTTATCCTCTGTTTCTTTTTCCTGTTCAACCGTCGGTACAGGTTTTACAGGTTGTACCGCCTGTGATCTTGCTTCCGCGATTTTTTCCTGGCAAAGCCTTAAATTATCCTTTATAGCGGCTTCAGTGTTGTTTAATTTTAATGCCTGCGCATACTTATCAGCTGCCGCAAAATAGTCCTCCTGTTTATAAAAGAAAGTATTGGCTTCCTGTACCAACTGGTTGTATCTGAAAACTTTACTGTAACCGGCCTGAACCTTCAATAATTCTGCATCATCAGGATACCGGTCAATTAACGATTCCAGTTCCGCAAGCGCATCTTTTATTCTTCCTTGCTCAAACAGCTTTTTTGGAACCTCCTTTAGCTTTTCATAAGAAAATGCCGGGTTAAGTGAAATGAAGAATTTTTCGGGGGATATGTTCAGGTTGTTTTTAGGAATAGGCGAGGGGTAACTTTTTTCAACAAGTATGTCCCTGCTTTTTTCATACAGATCTCTTAACGAAACCATTTCCTCTGTGCTTTCCACACCATTTTTCAGCAACTGGATCATTGCACCTGTAAAAAGGGTGTTCCTGTCGTCGGGCAAAAAGTAAGATGGCTCATCGCCAGCAGAAGAAGCCAGTACATAAGTGCCTTCAACATCAATGTCGTAGGATGAATAGTAGGCGGATTGTGCAGCCAGGCCGCTATGACACGCGTCAAGCAGCACTATTTTTTGTTTTGCCTGCGATTGCTGCAGGATATCATTTTTAATAAAATTGTAGTCGATGCCGCCGAAGATCGTTATGTCATCAATCTTTTCGGTATTGGTGGCGGTAAGGAATAGTTTCTTTGCACCTGCCTGGTAACCGTGACCGACGTAATAGATGATCAGGGTTTGAATACCCTGTATGCGGCTGGTTTTATAAAGAAGGGATTGTATCTTATCGGACGTGCCGTTAAAAAGGGTGAAAATATTTTGAGGCGGCAGCCCCATGCATCTTTTATCGGTTAACAACTGTGTCATATCCTCAATATTGCCTTTTGCAGGGGGTATATCGGGGAAGTTTTTATTGTAATCGCCGCAGCCTATCAATACGGCATACGTATTATCTAAATCAATTGCATAGTTTATATTATTGAATAGCTGCCGGGTACCGTCGTTTTTTTCATTAAAATACAGCGCCGACGTGCCATCCTTTACGGAAACACCCAGCTCTAATGGTTGGGGTAAACTATGAGCCGCAGCCCTTTTATTAATAATATTAGTATAACCTTTTTGTACTGCAGGCCAGATAGCGCCGTCCCAAACATGATGGATAAACAAGCTGATCGCTACCTCGATAGAGGCCGTCATAATCGATTCGAAAGCATTTATTTCCATCTGGGATGGCAAAGGCGGCTTAACCTTTAAGTGAACATCCTCCAGCCCGCTGCAATTATCGCGCAGGTAATCGCGAAGCTCCTGCAGTACTTCATTGGATAAAGGTGTTCTTATCTCTATTTCAATTTGAATGGCCATTTCAAATATGTGAAATGTAAATATATGAAAATCAAGGGTAATTATTTAGGTGGTAGCTTGTTATGATGGATAGAGCAACAGTTTTTTAATCTGTAGGTTATAGGTTCGATTCCTATTGGGGTCACTATAAAGGCAAGCAACTCAATGGTGGCTTGCTTTTTTGGTATATTGCGTTTTAATAACTAGACAGCGTTTCATGGAAGTGTTTTTTATTAGGCGTCGAAAGATGTTGCTTTTTGGAAGTTTTTTTATGCTTTTTTATTTCTTTTATCAAATGTACGGAGGAATAGAAAGTATAAATGCAAATACCGGAAAAGGTATCGGCATGTTAATGGATGCTTCTATCTCTCTTTTTGTTTCAATATACTTCTTTATAAATGTCCGTAAAGCAAACAAAAAATTTAGAGAAGAAAATGCTGCCGCAAACAAACAGTAATGGCATCTTTGATGCGTATCAGGAAGTGCAAATTTAACTTTTCAACAAATTGCGTATGGGTTAGAATTCTTACTTCTTCGGCCTCTGCATCGCCTCTTTAAAGAAAACCCCCGCGTCGGTTAGTTCGTAACCTTTCCATGATTTTAGCATTTGTGGCCCCCATTCGGGGTCATACACCCAGGCGAGCCAGCTGATGCCGCGTCCTTCCAGGTATTTGGTAATCTGGTTGCCATAATGGTCAGGGCCGATTGTTGTTCCGGGGCGTACCCCAAAACCAATTTCAGTGGCTATGATCGGGTAATCACTTGCGGCAAAGCCAAAATCTTCCTCCCATTTGGCGGGCCATGGCTGAGGTCTTTTGTTTGCATAAGGGTGTGCAACGTAGCCGATATTTTGCGCATTAATGGGCGCTTCGCGCAGCGGGGTAAGATCGTAAGCCCAATCAAAACCCGCAACAAGCTCAATTTTCTCCTTGTCAAAGGCCTGTATAAGATGGATGATGTCCTCGTTCATTTTTTTCCAGTCGGCCCACGAAACACTTCCTAACTGGCCGCGATAGGTAGTCGGTTCATTAAAAAGTTCATAAAACGCCGTAGTGTTGTTGCCTGCAAAATGTCTTGCAATGGTTTGCCAGAATTCATAGGTCTCCTTTTGTGAGGTATTATACATGGGATCCTGGAACAGTTCCATTTTTAAGTTGCCGATACTGTGCCAGTCAATGTCAATATACATGCCCAAATCGGTACACCAGCTTGCGGCTGAATCCAGCAGCTGCATATATTTAACAGGCGTACGTTCGCGCCATGCAACGGGATGCACCGGTATCCGCACCAGCATGGTACCCAATTTTTTAATTTCTTCAAACAATTGCTTGTTCCAATGGCCCTGGTGTTCAAGCTTGTCCGGATCAGCTATAGAAAGGCCGCGAAAAAGAATGGTATCACCATTTGCGTTCACAAATTTATTTTTCTGCACATGCAATAGCGGCAGCAGCTTTTGTTTTGGATTTTGCTTTGCCCGCTGCGGATAATATTCGTTCCACCATGCGTGGTATTTTTTGGTGGTATCCTGTGCGGAAGTGTGTAGCGATAAAACAGTGAGAAGCAGGCAGACAAAAATTTGACGTGGACTCATCATACGATCCTTTATTTTTATATTTTTAATTGGTTTTCTAAGGTATCAAGAATCAGCGGTATTGCTAAGCGTTGTTTTGTAACATTTTTGTAGTTGCGGATGTGATACTTATGGTCGCTCCTTATTTGTGTTGTTAGGTATAAAAACAGGCTTCTTTTTTTGGTAAGTAATTCGGGTAAGTGGTGAAGAAAACTTACAGGTTACAGGCTGATTTAATATAAGTTAGAACATAAGCTATCTTTAATAGTCCAATATTATTGGAGCTTATTTAAAATCCTTTATTTATTTTGTGACGATAATTAATTAAATTCGTTCTAAATTCACTTTAGGTGGCTTCTTTCAGCGCCCGTTCCGACTATGGTTTACGCAACTTGTTATCGTCGGGCGAGATTGGTGCTTACACCAAATTGTATGTATGATAAAACCGCATTTCGTGTGATATCGAAATTGCCTGACACCGAATTGATAACTTAATGAGCTCCGATAATAACAACCTAAATGATGAAGAACTAATTAAACTGTTGTACAATGGCAACAGGAGGGCTTTTGATGCGTTATATTACCGGTACTTTGCAAAGCTATATAGTGTTGCTTATAAAAGGGTTAAGTCGAAGGAAGATGCAGAGGAAATCATCCAGGAATTGTTCACCAACCTTTGGATAAAAAGGGAACTCATCAATATCAATCAAAATTTCTCATCTTATATTTTCACGGCTGTTAAATACATGATATTTAAGTATTACCGGAAAGAGGGCGTACAAAAAGTATATGCAGAAAATTTAAGTATTGTTTACTCAGAACTGGAAAACACCACCGAGGAGATCATTTTTTTTAATGACCTGAACTTACAGTTTGAAAATGCGGTGAACAATCTGCCTGATAAATCGAAAACGGTATTTAGTCTGAGCCGAAAGGAACATAAAACCAATAAGGAAATTGCCTATCAGTTGGGTATAACTGAAAAAGCGGTGGAATATCATATTACCAAAGCGCTGAGCCTGCTGCGTATCAACCTAAAAGATTTCGCTGCCTTACTATTCATTTTGGCTTTCCAAATGATTAAATAAAAATATTTCTTTTTTTATTTAGGGTTGCCCCTGCTTAAAGGTACTTGTCTGTTATAAACCCAACTATTCCTATTTTAAGTTAAATTTATGATGTTGCCTGATATTGATGAATTAATTAAAAAATTCTTTAATGGGGAATGCTCCGCTGAAGAAAAAATAATTCTTAACGAATGGTACCATTCGTTCGATAATAAGCCCGATCCCGAAGTGATCCGTGATGAAAACAAAAGGGCGTTATACGAAAAATTAATGCTCGACCGCATTAACAGCAACATCAGGCAGGTTGAAAAGGAGAACGAAATAGTTTTGCCGATCCGCAAAAACACGGTCATCAGATATTTAGTTTACGGTTTTGCAGGTGTTGCGGCAATGCTGCTCGTTTATGTAGGTATCAACCTGTTACGATCGCCAGTGGTTAATGTAAAAAGCCCCTCAATTATCGCTAATCAAACTATTACTTTAGAAAACAATACTTCAAAAATTCAAAAATATATCCTTAGCGATGGCAGCGCGGTTTGGCTTAGCCCAGCCAGTAGGGTAGTGGCTTTAAAAAACTTTGAAAAAGACAAAAGGCAGCTTTCCCTTGATGGCATGGCATTTTTTGAGGTTACCAAAAACAAAGCCAGGCCTTTTATCATAAAAACCAGCACTCTTACTACGAAGGTATGGGGAACAAGTTTTACAGTTAACGCTTATAAAAACAGGCGTTTGGCCGAGGTATCGGTTTTAACCGGTAAGGTGTCGGTTACCATAGCAGCACATAACAAAACAGTTTCAAGCAAAAATGAGGTAATGTTGCTGCCCCATCAATCTGCAAGTTATACCGAACAAAGTGCAGGCCTAACTACCAGCACCGCAGTACCCGATTTGAGAATATGGAAAAAGGTAAATATGTATTTTGATAACGCCAAAATGGGGGACGTTATTAAAGCATTGAACCAAAAATTTGATGTACATATTGTAGCGGGCGATGGTAAGATAAGTGAATACTCGTTTATCGCCGACCTTTCTGAACAGAATTTACCTTCGATACTCGAAATACTAAAAACATCGCTTGATGTAAATTACGAGATCAATGATGACGAAATTACCCTGAGAAGCAATCATTAACCAATTATCCTGAAAACCTAAATAGTCAAAATATGAAATAGAAGAAAGCCTCAAATTTTAAAGAAAGTCAGAAGTGTCGTTACCACTCCTGACCTAAAGCATGCCCTTTTAAAACGCCTTTGATGAGGTTTAACAGGGTTTTTATTGTCTCAATTTTCACAAAAGAAACAAGTCAAATTTATGAAATTAAATTTACAACACTACAATGTGCTTTATAAAGTCATGAAAATCACATTTATCCAAATAACCATAGCAATGATACTTTCGGGGATGTGCTATGCTAAAGTTAGTTATGGACAAAAAATACTTAATAAACCAATTACTGTATCTATCCAAAACGAATCATTAGATGCCGCGCTAAAAAAGATAAGCGCTGCTGCTGATATTAAGTTTATATACAGCAAAAGCATGGTTCAAACAGGGCAAATTGTTTCGATCATTGCCAACCAGGATAAACTGGTTAATGTTTTAAACAAATTGCTGGTTACAAACGGCATTCAGTTTAAACTTATCAATAACCTGTTCGTGCTAAGTAAAATAGAAGCTACAGAAGCACAGGATGTGGCAAAAGATGCGCAGACAAACACAGTTGCAACGGCGGCACAACCTGTTGGGCTAATTAAAGGTAAGGTTACAGGCGAAAGTGGCCAGCCCATTGCGGGTGCAAGCGTGCTGATTAAAGGTACTTCGCAAGGTGTTAGTACAGATGCGAACGGAAATTTTACCCTTAATGCATCATCCGGTACTATTCTGGTTATCCGTTTTATCGGTTATAAACCCAAAGAAGTTACTATTACTTCTGAAACAACCGATCTGAAAGTTATTTTAGAAGCCGACTCCAACTCGCTTAACGAAGTAATTGTAACAGCGCTGGGTATTAAAAAGGAAAAAAAGGCGTTGGGCTATTCGGCCACAGAATTGAAGGGTACTGAATTTACTCAAGCACGCAGCGTAAATATTTCCAGCTCGCTCGAAGGAAAAGTTGCGGGTTTAAACCTTACTACTACCGCTACAGGCGCTAACGGCTCAACCCGGATAACGCTGCGCGGAAACGGATCATTATCCGGGAACAACGAACCGCTTATTGTTGTTGATGGTGTACCTGTCAATAATGATAATGCATTGCTTGGTACCATAGTATCTATCACCAATGGCAGCTATGCCGGCTCTGATCACGGGGATGGTATATCAAGCATCAATCCCGATGAAATTGAGTCGGTAACTGTGCTTAAGGGTGCTACAGCTGCAGCCTTATACGGATCGCGGGCATCAAACGGTGCTATACTATTCACAACCAAATCGGCAAAGGCCGGTAAAGGTTTCGGTGTGGAATTCAACGAAAATGCTGCGGTGGAAGATATATTGTATAAGCATTTCGACGATTATCAATATCAATACGGCAGCGGTACAGGCGGTGTTGAGCCAACTACCGTAGCACAGGCTAAAAGCGGCCGGTTTAGTTGGGGTGGAAAATTAGACGGAAGCCCGGCGATGTTTTATGACGGCGTTATGAGGCCCTATGTTGCCCAAAAGGATAACCTTTCTAATTTTTATAACACCGGTACCTCGCTTAGCAGTTCTGTTGCATTTACGGGATCAAGCGATAATATGAGGTACCGTTTCTCATATACCCGGTTAGATTACACAGGCGTTTTGCCAACCAATACCTTAGCCAGGGATAACTTTGCATTGAACCTGCTTGGCAATTTGGGTAAAAAACTAACATTTGTATTAAACTCAAAATACAGCTACGAAAAAAATCATAACAGGCCACGGGTAAACGATTCGCCCGGCAATGCTGCCTTTAGCCTCGACGCCTTGCCAACCTCGCTGG
>CAZZUU010000207.1:0-7245 GCA_964657275.1 uncultured Mucilaginibacter sp.
GTTGAGTAATAGTTTTATTTACCTGCTTTCTTCTTCATCCATTACCGGTGGCAATTTGCAGGTGTCGGTTAATATTGAGGAGTATTACAAACGGATTAAAGCTATGCGGCTTAAAAACCCGGCTATTATTGGCTTTGGTATTTCGGATAATAAATCATTCAATAAAGCTTGTGAATATGCCAGCGGGGCTATTTTGGGGAGTGCATTTGTGAAATTGCTGGGAGAAGAAAATTACCTTAAGAAGGTACCCGAATTTATAAAATCAATAAGATAGTTCTAAATGCAAATCAAGAATTAGGAAACTACTAATAACGTTAAAACTATCTAGAAATTGAATATTCCAACTGGAAATTCTCAATCCGACCATATCAACGACGTCATTTTTTTCTTCCGGTCTTGATTCTTGGCTCTTGTATCTTGGCTCTTAATTTGCATTACAAATACATCTCCAAGTCCCCCTTACCCTCACGAATAATTTCAAACTCGCCGCCGGTGCAATCAACTACGGTAGATGCGATGTTATCGCCGTAGCCGCCATCAATTACCAGGTCTACCAGGCCTTCATACTTTTCGTGGATCAGTTCAGGATCGGTGGAGTATTCAATGATCTCATCATCGTCTTTTATGGAGCTGGAAAGAATAGGATTACCTAACACCTTTACTATTTCGCGCGCAATATTGTTATCGGGTACCCTTATACCTACTGTTTTTTTATTGGAACTCAATAATTTAGGTACGTTATGGCTGGCGTTAAATATAAAGGTAAACGGGCCCGGCAATGCCTTTTTCAATACCCTAAAGGTAGTATTGTCGATCGGCTTTATATAATCGGATATGTGGCTGAGATCGTAACATATAAAAGAGAAATTGGCCTTTTCGGGCTTAATATTCCTGATCCGGCAAATGGCCTCAATCGCCTTGTGATTGGTAATATCACAACCCAATCCGTATACCGTATCTGTTGGATAAATGATCAAGCCGCCTTTACGCAGCACTTCTGCCACCTGCTCTATTGCTTTCGGATTAGGGTTTTCGGGGTAGATTTTTATAAGCATTTTTTTATTTCGGATTTCGTCCGCCAGCTGGCGGATCGGATTTAGATGCCTTGCAAATGTATCCTTTTTGGTTAAATACGATAAAACCGATGTAATAATCCTGAAATCTGTTTCATTTCAAAATTGCAACACCGGTTTAAAATTCTTATATAATTTCGAAATCGAACATCCGAAATCCGAAATCAATTACGCTTGTTTAGCAAACTGTATGTTAATCAGCAATTTAATATCTTCGCCGATAACGATAGAACCAGCTTCGGTTATGCCATCCCAGGTTAAACCGAATTCCTTACGGTTAATTTTGCCGGTAACTTCAAAACCTGCTTTGGTATTACCGTAGAAATCAGCAGTAGAACCACCGTATTCAGCATTAAGTTTTACCGATTTGGTAACATCTTTAATAGTTAAATCGCCAACCAGTTCAAACTCATCATCGCCGGTTTTTTTGAATGAAGTTGATGTAAATGTGATTTGCGGAAATTGTGCAGCATCAAAAAAATCTGGCGCTTTCAAATGCTCATCCCTTTGGGTTTGATTGGTATCGATGCTGTTGATATCAAGGGCAAATGAAATTTTAGCGTTTTCAAAATCGTCGCTTTCTGTTTCTAACGAACCTTCAAAGCTTTTAAAAAAACCGCTTACTGTTGAAATAACCAGGTGTTTTACTTTGAACTGAACTTCTGAGTGCATTGGGTCAATCACCCATTTTGTTATTGCTGCTGATGTTGTTTCCATGATTTTATATTTTAATTGTTTTATCTGACACAAATATAAGTAAATAGATGTTTAAACATATATTTATTTGTTTAGTTTACATTTGCCCGACAATGCCAGTTTACAAACAACCTGTACCAACAATTTTTGTTTAGATTATTTGGTTAAAAGACGGTGAAATTGCATTCAGAAGACATTGATGAAATAATCATAAAATGTGCCTCAGCTCACTTTATAGTGATTTTACAGACCCAAAATATCAAAAAGTCTGATGATCTGCTTACAGCAATTTTGTAGTAGCTGCCCCCTTGCCAAAGCGGTAACCGAGCGTTACTTCGTTGGTTGCGTTATTGAAGCCGCCGAGGTTTTGTGACGATGTCCCGAATTGATAGCTATAGCCGATGTGGAAGGCATCAACGTTGATGGTGATAATCCCCGCCATTTGTTTATCGGTACGATAATTAATACCTAAACCCAAAATTTCTTTCAAATAAAATGTACCGGAGATATTCGCGACAATCGGCACGCCTTTGGTATAGGAAACCAGAGTTGCGGGTTTAAATTTTATATCGTCACTCAAATCGGTGATGAACGCGCCGGCGAAATAATAGTTGTTTCTAAAATTAGCGTTGTTTTGTATTGATGCTGTTCCCAGGGTAGTTATGGTTAATTCCGGGACGGATAAACCAAGGTAATATTTGTCGCTGTAATACATCACTCCAAAACCAACGTTCGGCCTGGTTTCCCTTACATCATTTTTAAACGTAGGGTCATCCGGGTCTAATGTAGAATAGTCGGCTACATAATTCCTCAACCCGGCATTTAACGACACCGCCAGGTAAGCATTTGTACCCACCTGTATAGCTTTTGCAAAATAAGCGTTAAACTCAGTCTCATTTTCAACCCCAACTTTATCGTTAAAAATTATCAAACCCGCAGCTCCGTCGACCGACTCAATGGGCAGGTTGGCGTTAAGCAAAAATGTGGTAGGTGAGCCATTTATACCCACTAACTTTTTGCTGGTTAAAGTATTGATTGATCCGGCTTTGTCCAGCAGCGAATACGCTGGGTTATGTGGGGTAAGGTTATCCATGTATTGGGCATAGCTAAATGATTGCTGTGCCGCAACCCTGCCAACCACCACAAAACAAAAAAAGTAGATGATAAATGCAAAAAAAACGCTTTTCCCGGTAGTAGCTCTATTCATTCTATCCCGACTTATACAACAGGAAACAGTAGAAAACACTTCCCTATTGACCTGATTGTAACCATTAGTTAATAAATTGTACGCCAAAAAACTATTTTTGGCAAGCTTTTAAACGTAAATTTAATACTAAAGTTGTAGACAAGAAATAACTTTATCTGATTTTTTTCGAAAAAAAACGCGTAACAGGTGTAAATAAGCGTTGGGAATATTGCTTAAAAATTAATTAATCCACCTTGGCGGTTAACCGCCGGGGTGGATTAATTTTATAAATAATTGGTATGCGCGCTTACAAGAAACGCACTTTTTAACTATTGGAATAATGCAGAGTTGTAAACTGCAGCAACAATATCCTGGGGCGAAAAGCTGCCGGAGAAATCAAGATCAATATGGTTATAAACAATCATCTTTGAGGTATTGATCACGTAAGTTGCCAGCAACGGCACGTTAGCATCTATCCCCGAAAACTTGTTCCAGGCGGGATCGTGTTCCGAGTAAACATTAAACAATTCGGCGATCTCGTTATCCTTATCGTAATAAAAATTCAACGAAAAACTATGATCCCATGCCGTCTTAACAAAGGCGTCGTCTCTTTCTGCACCAATTACCAGCAAGTTACCACCATTGGCTTTTATTTCCTGCTGTATTACATTAAGCTTATTAAGTTGCTTAAGCCCAACATTTCGCCAGTGTTTCGAATAAAAACTTATAACTAACGGTTTGGCCAATAATTCTTTCAGCGGTATTGACGAGTGTTTCTCGCGACCATTATAAAATAACTGCCAACGCTCCTCGTCGTTGTGCAAAACAAAGCGGGAAACTGTATCGCCCGCCTTTGCCGGTTCAAGGGGATGATAAACTTTGTAAGAAAGATCAACATCGGGGGTAATTTCCGACGGATCGAAAGCGGGATATTTGGCGGCGGTTGTTAACATCTTTTTGAAGGTTTAAAGTTCAATTCAGATACCGGATTTCTCTGATTTTTTTCAGAGCGGGATTTATGAACGTATGTAAATAACTAGTTTAAAAAATTGGATACAATTACAATTAAACGGGCAACAGCCCCATTTATAGCATATTGCAACAACAACATGTCATACCCTTAGTACGTTCCCGAAGGCGTAAAAGGTTGCAGGCGCAAGTGAACGATTTGTTGTTATACATCTGGGAGAACAATTACAAAACAAATATACTACTAAATCTATATATTTAATATTCTTTTAAAAATATTTTCATTTTTCCCTTTTTCAGCTGGTGCTATTTCCATTCCCTAACAATTTGGGGTTATTTTTCGTATTACGTAGCCAATTACCTGCTGACAAGGTTATTTACCGTTTGATAGATTTAAATTGGAAATGAGTTTTTTCCCACTTTTCTTTATCTTGGCGCAATAATTTAATCTTTTAGGTAAACAATTTATCACCATGTTTAAATGGTTTGAAATATCGCCCGGTAAACCGACGGTATTTAATTGCTAAAATTATGAACAGATTATTAGTTATACTTTCTTTTTTGCCGCTGTTTAGCCTTGCCCAAACATCAGAACAATATCTTAAGACCGCTAATGAGAAGTCTGCTCAAAAAAATTATACGGCTGCAATTGCAGATTTTACCAAAGCAATTGAGCTTAACAGCAATAACGTAAGGGCCTATTTATATCGCGGTAACGCTTACGGAAATATTAAGGATTATACCGACGCCATAACTGATTTTACCAAAGTACTATCCATTGAGCCGGGAAATGCCAGCGTATATTACTACCGGGCTAATGCTTACAGCAACATACAATCTTATAAAAATGCCATCGATGATTTTAACAAAGCTATAGAGCTTGGGCTGCGTAATGCCGATATATACCATTACCGTGCAAATGCAAAAGGAAACACAGGTGATTATGCTGGTTCTGTTGAAGATTTTACAAAGGCCATGGGGTTTGCACGCAACAGTGCCGAACTTTACGAATACCGGGGGCTCGCAAAAACAAATCTTAGTGATAACAAAGGCGCGATTGCCGATTATGATGCCGCGATAAGGCTTGACCCCGACAACGCCGACCTGTATTATTACCGTGCCAACTCGAAGGTCACCATTGCCGATTACAGTGGGGCCATAGCCGACTATGATGTTACTATAAGAATGAACCCTAAAAATACCGAGGCCATTTTTTACAGGGGTAACACCAAAGCGGATATAAATGATTATAAGGGTGCAATTGACGACTACAAAAAAGCTATTGCCATAAATCCAAAATTGCCGAACTTATATTATTACCTGGCAAAAGCGATAAGCAATACCGAGGATACTAAAGGTGCCATTGAATATTTTGATAAAGCGATAGCGATCGATCCGCAAAATGCGGAAATGTACTTATATCGCGGGGTTGCAAAAGCTAAAATGAGTGATAAACAGGCTGCAATAGGAGACTTTACCAAAGCAATTGAGATAAACCCCAAATTCTCAAAAGCATATGAAAGCAGGGCCGATATCAAAATGGATACCAGGGATTATCATGGCGCATTACTTGATGCCGATACGGCGGTTTCGTATGATACCAACGGTGATGCTTATCCATACATCGTACGTGCAAAGGCTAAAAACGCTTTGCAGGATACTACCGGGGCACTTGCAGATTTTAACCTTGCGATAACCACCGACCCTAAAAATCCGGAAGCCTGGTTTGGCCGTGGCGATATCAAAATTTTGCTTTCCGATTACAACGCAGCTATAGACGATTACAATAAATCTATAGTGTTATACCCTGCTAATTCTGAAGTTTGGTTAAAGCGCGGGCAGGCGAAAAGCAGAATGGGTGACAAGGAAGGCGCTATACAGGATTATAAAAAACAAATTGAGCTTGATCCGAACAACCAGTATGCTTATGTGCGGCTTGGAAATGCCCTGATCGATGATAAAAAATACAGTGAAGCTTTATCGCTGTATAATAAAGCTATAAAGCCTTCTACAAAAAATGGAAAGCTGTATATAGGCAAGGGTGTTGCCATGAGCCATTTGGGCGATACAAAAGGCGCAATGGCACAATTTGATAAAGCCATAGCTGTCGACTCTACTACTGTTTCACTGGCTTACGCTAACCGGGGCAACGCAAAGTTTGATCTTAAAGATTACGATGGCGCTTCCGCGGATCTTGATAAGGCGATACAAAAAGATCACAATAACGATGAAGCCTACTTTTCCAGGGCCAATTTACGAATGGTGAAAAAAAATTACCAGGGCGCGGTTTACGATTATGTAACCGTTTTACTGATCAATCCCGATAATATAAAAGCATATGGTTATCGTGGCCTGGCCGAAAGTTATATTGCCGATACGGCAAATATGCGGGGTGATTTTAATGAAGCGATAAAGAAAAGCCCCAGGGATGAAAACAATTATATCCTGCGCGGGAAAGCGAAGGTAAACCTGAAAGATCCTTCGGGCGCTATTAAGGATTTCACCACGGCTATAGAATTAAACCACAATAATTACGATGGCTGGCTAAATCGTGGCCTAACCAAAATAAGCCAGAATGACAAAGGCGGCTGCGCCGATTTGAACAAAGCTGTTGAAACAGGATCAAAAGAAGCGATCGATGCCGTAAAGCGATATTGTAAGTAAATTACCTAACCTCCGAAATCGAAAATCCGAATCCGAAATCTGAAATTAATTAACCTCCAGTTGGTCCTTTGTAGGGAATACAGGAAATGCACCGTGGGGCTCGCTCTGGTACCAAAACACCACAGAAGCTATATCATCCTGTAAAGGCATATAACGCCCGTCATGATGCCAGCCTAAGTCCTGGATAGTAACTTTCAGATCTTTGTCAAACCGTATAGGATCGGCTATATGCCAGCGGTACAGACCAAAACGTTGCGCTACATCATAATGCCCGTCGCCTTTTATTACTTGTGCCAGGCCGCTATAGGGGCTGCAAAACTCTGTGTAGTTGTGGCTTTCAACACCTGCTTCATTCTTTTTACTGCTGTCAAAATCATACGATCCACAGAAATAATCTTCTGTACCCGTGCCATTAATGGTTGGGAATTTGGTGTCGCCATCCATAAAAAATTTGATCTCCCCTTCGCCCCACCAGCCGTTTTTTGTGGAACCATACGCCAAATAAGTGCCTACATACTGCCCTTTTCCTTTTATACTATCCACTAATACATAATCCTTTTTAAACGGCACAGGGTTAACCCTGCGGAATTGTGCATGAAAATAGGCTGCATCTTTCGGGATTTCGGTAAGCGTATAATCAACCTGGTAATATAGCAG
>CAZZUU010000208.1:0-7223 GCA_964657275.1 uncultured Mucilaginibacter sp.
TTTGTAAATGTTCGGGAGTGGTTTGGTGGCCCAGGTTTGGCGCGATGTCCATCTTAACATGGTCAGCGGCGCCTAATTCTGTATAAGCTGCCAAAGCAGATGCATACGCTATTTTGGCTCCCGGCAATGGGCAATTTTGGTCTTTCTGGGTACTTAAAATTAATAAGTGCCGGGGTGCCATCAGCCGGAGCATCGACGGGCAATCAAATTCGCCGGTGATGCCGGGGATCAGTTTATCCCATACTGCTTTTACGTTTCGTTTATTTAATGCGGAATCGCCCAAGTCCTTTGCTGCTTGCAGGTGAGCGCCTTGTATGGTATGCGCGCGACCCTGCCACCTGTTATTGTCCAGCGACCATTTAAAGCTTTGCGCCGCTATATCAAGCACCACCACTTTAATGCGGCTATCAACCGAAGCTGCCATCCAGGTTTCTATCCCGCCCATGGAAATACCGCCCATGCCGATACGATTGGCCTGTACATCAGGACGGGTAACCAGGTAATCCGTAAGCCGCCACAGATCAAAAACAGAATCATAAAAAAACGGATGAGCTTGCCTGGTTTCATCCTTATTTTCCCAGGCTTTTGTAACCGCATCCACATATTCTTTAGAACCATGTGCGCCGCCCGGAATACGCGCACCATGATAACGTGCGTCGACAGCGACACCCATAATCCCGCGTTTGCAAAGCTGGTAAAGCACATTTTTTATCTCCGGGCTATCCTTCGCTCCACCGGTGCCATGCAGAAAAATAACTGCCGGAAATGATTTCACGCCAGGCATCAAAGGTTTATAAATAAGTATCGGGATTTTTTCGTGCTCTTCACTGTATACCGTTCCGCTTTCTATTATTGCAGAATCTGTAGTGACAGATTTAAATTGGGGCCGCAAATCAACAGCCGGCCGGCTCAACATCTTTTTAAAATCTGCAGCAACTTGTTCTTTCGGGGGATATGGATTTACCTGGGCATATAACATAATTGTGAAAAAGCAGTAAATAAGGCTTAACAATGCCGCTTTTCGACGGGGTAAAAAGATCAGCATATTTAGGATTGTTTGTATAACTAAAGATAGCTTTTACAATAAAGGGGAAGTGTAACAATATTATTGTGAGATGTTTGTGCGCATACCGGCCTCCAAAATATCCAGAAAAATATGTGAATAGGCAACCTTCAGAATGCAACTTAGGTTTCGTACCTCTGGCACGGTGGTTTGTTTTTCTTCTATTGCTACCGAGCTTTTGCTCCGCTGGAACAATTAAGCAGGCAGCCAAATCTAAACCCAGTAGCTATCGGGTCGTACATCGTAATTCTAAAATAAATCAACCCGCTTTTTTTTCGCCCGCCAAACCATGCTCCTTTAACTCTTTTACCTCCATTTCGAAGGCACGCATACGTGCATGCAAGATGTCGAGTTCGGTACGCATCATCTGGATTTCGGTAATGAGTTTGGCTGACTCAGGCTTGTTTATCTTTTTTTCACCGGTGCCCAGGATAAGCCATTCGGGGGAATATTTTAACTGAAAACAGAGCTTGCGGATAAGGTAGTAGCTGATATCCTGTTTTTTGTTGATCACTTTGCTGATGAAACCCTGGTCGACGCCAATAGCACCGGCAAGACCCAGTTGCCCGCCGTGTTCCTTAACTATTACCTTCAACCGTTTAACTATTGCTTCATCAGACATTTGGTTGCAATAATAAACAAAGAAGTGGAATTGTCAATAGTTATTATGTAGAAGAGCAATTACATTGTTGGGTATAAAAAGTAAATTTGCGGCGATACAGGATTAAAACCACCGGTTGTTGAAACCCCGCGTTGTGTTTTTAAATAACTTAATTAATAATGATGAAAATTTTTGCGTTGGAGGAGGGATCATACTCGGTTGATGCTACAAAGAAATTTATACCGTTCAATCCGCAGACGGACAACTTCAGGGACAGGCCTGCCTCTATATTTATTCATGTTAATCCATTTCTCGTAAAAACAGACAGCGACCTGATTTTATTGGATAGCGGGTTGGGCTACAAAGATACCCGCGACGAATTGGTTATTCATCAACATATACGCAATGCCGGCTTTGATCCGGACGAAGTAAGCCTGGTATTAATGTCGCACCTGCATTACGACCATTCGGGTGGATTGGTAGTAGAACGTAATGGCAGGCTTGAACCCAGTTTTCCGAAAGCAGAACATGTAATACAACGCAACGAATGGGAAATAGGGCTCGCCGGTAAATCTTCATCCTATCATAAAGAGATATTTGAGGCGCTGCAGGAGACCGTTAAACTGACACTGGTTGATGGCAGCGGCGAACTAAAGCAGGGTATAAGGTATGAATTATCAGGCGGGCATTCGCCGTTTCACCAGGTTTTTTGGCTGGAAAATGAAGGCGGAAAGTGTTTTTTCGGGGGCGATGAATTACCCGAACCCGAACAGTTGATCAGAAAATTTGTGGCTAAATATGATTACGATGGCCGCAGGGCAATGCAATTACGTGAAGAATACGGAAAGAAAGCTGCTGAAGAGGCGTGGACGTGTTTGTTTTATCATGCCAAATCGGTGCCGGTGGGCAATGTGATTTTACTGGAAGATCATTTTAAAGTGGTACCGGCTTAAACGTGGTCCTCAACCTTAAAAAGTTCAACAATTTTATCAACATTGAGTGGTTTTGAAATAAAATCCTTTACGACCGGGTATGATCTTGCTTTGTTGATATCGTTGCTGAAAACTGAAGAAGATATAATGAATACTTTGCTTTTTCCGGATGGGTCGATATTCAGGCGTTTGTATTCGTCTAAAAATTCCCAGCCATTCATAATAGGCATGTTGATATCCAGTAAAATGTAGTCAGGTAATTTAGCCGGATCATTTCGCTGTATCTCAAGCAACTGATCTATAGCGAATTTGCCATTAAGGCATGCCATAATTTCTGTGTTTAATAAGGCTTTCTTTATTAATTTGATAGATATGAAATTATTTATTTCATCGTCATCAACAAGTAACACACTAACGGGTCTGCTATTAAAGTTCATATTTATCACCTTATTCTTAACGTTTATACTGATGTGCTTATACGGTACGGTAATTTAAAAGGTTATATCCTTTTTAACGATAGATTAATTTATATTAAGGTTTTGGGGGAGCAGATACAGTTATAACGGTTTGATTTTTGATTTGTTCTACCGGAAGCTATTTATTTATAGTTAATATCTGCGACCACTATTTAAAAGACTACTATTAATTAAAAGTAATATTTTGCATCACCTGTTCATAAAAACGCGTCATTTTTAATAAATATATGTCATTTTTACTGTTATTTATATTTCTCCTCGGTTAAAACTTATAAAAATGGTTGGGATTGTCAAAGGAAATCAGGATTATTGAGATAATGAAAATAGATTAATAACACCTATGTCAAAACCAATAATTACGGGCCTTATCGCCTACGGAATGTCGGGAAGAATTTTTCATGCACCTTTTTTAAGCACCAACACAGGGTTTAAATTTAAAGGGGTTGTTGAACGGAATGAGCAAAAAGCTGCGCTGCGGTATCCTGATATAACGAGTTACAAATCGGTTGAGGAGTTGTTAAATGATGATGAGATTGAACTGGTGATTGTAAACACGCCTAATTTTACTCATTTCGACCTTGCCATGCAGGCGCTGAGCGTAGGTAAACATGTATTGATCGAAAAACCGGCCGCCGCATCGGGCACAGAAGTGAAAACAATGTTCGACCTCGGCCGAAAGATGAACAGGCAGGTAATGATCTATCAGAACCGAAGGTGGGACAGCGATTTTCTATCCGTAAAGGAAACCATCGAAAGCGGGCGATTGGGCGAGCTTGTTGAAATGCATATCCGTTTCGACAGGTATAAGCCGGTGCTTAGCCCTAAACTGTTTAAAGAGACAAAAAACACCCCGGCCAGCGGTTTGCTGTATGACCTCGGGCCGCATATTATAGACGGTGCTATATCCTTATTTGGTAAACCGCTGAGTGTTGATAAGGTGACGGCCATTCACCGTGAAGGATCGGCAGTGGTTGATTATTTCAATTACCGTTTGTCGTACCCAAATCAGTTGAATGTATACTTAACTTCGGGTTTGTTAATAGCCGAAGCATTGCCTGCCTTTGTGGTTCATGGTGCATTGGGCAGCTTTATAAAGGATCGGTGCGACGTGCAGGAAGTACAGTTAGACGGTGGGATGCTGCCTACAAATACCGCTTACGGCATTGAACCCGAAGGGTGCGAAGGCAAACTAGTAACGATGGATATGGACAACAAGAAAAACGTGGAGTGGATAAAATCCCCGAAAGGGAATTATAACGGTTTATTTGACGCGGTTTATCATACAATCCGTAATAATGCGTTATTCCCGGTAACGGAAGAACATATTGCCTGGCAATTAGAATTGATTGAAAGTTAAAAATATTGTATCTATGCCCTTAATGAACTTACAAGTTAAACCCATGAAAAAACTAATCTTTTTTTTAAGCATGATCATAGCTGCAGGCTGCAGCCGCGCACAAACATTTACCCCACCTGCGGCTATTGCTCCTTATCATATTTTAACGACTGATAGCGTTTATGTTACCCCTAAAAATTTAAAAAAGAACAAGCCTGTAATGGTGATCTACTTTTCGCCGGATTGCAGCCATTGTCAGCATTTAATGTACGAAATGAAACCGGTGCTAAATAAGATGAAGGATGTACAGATCATTATGATATCGTTTGTAGAACAACTGAAAGCCATTCAAACTTTTTACAGGGATTATGACCTGGCCAAATACCCCAACATAGTGATGGGCACCGAGGGTTATACCTATGTGGTTCAAAAATATTACAACATACGCAGCACGCCGTATATAGCGCTTTACGATAGAAAAGGAAAACTGACAAACTCGTTCGAAAAACCACCAAAAATGGACGACCTGGTTGCCGACGTAAAAAAATTGTAAAACGCTCAGTTTTTGCAGAAAAAAGTGGAAATCTGCACGAAAACACATTGCAAAAGTGTGCTGTTCATGAACGTGATGAACACCGTGAACATCGTGAACGCTGACAAAATCGTGTCAGCGATTCTCAAATTTATTGCTGCTGCTGTTGTTGCTGTTGAACTATTTCCATATAACGCTGGTAACTGTTCTTAGTAAACTCCGTTACGTTGTTACTGATATGGGCATCATAGATCTGGGCGTCGCTGGTGTTCAAAGCATTATCATCGTCAACAGAAACAGCAACCTCGAGTTTGTGATTAGCAGACCCTTTATAAACCCCCTTTACAGGCGAACAATCTGAGAAGTTGCGGCCTACGGCCAAACGCACATGAGTATCATTGGCGATGCAGTTATTGGTAGGGTCGATACCCAGCCAGCCATAATCGGGAATATAGGCTTCGGCCCAGGCATGGGTTGCACCTTCGCCGCGCATACCGTTGCTGCTGGTACAAATGTAACCGCTCACATACCGCGCCGGGATGTTAACTAACCGCAGCATTTCCATCAGGATGTGGGCAAAATCCTGGCAAACACCGGCTTTTAATTTCCATATTTCATCGAGCGTGGTTTCAACCGTAGTAACGCCCTTTATATATTCAAAATTATCGTACACATACTGGCAATAGCGCAATGCCACCTGGTACGGCGTATCGTCCTCGGAACGCTGGCCATCAACAATAGCTTTCAACTCACCAAACCCTTCAAAATATTCCTGCCTTAAAAAGTCAATATAAGGCACCATAAATTGTAGCCGCTTCAAATCTTCCCACTGGTGCGACGGAAAGATATCGCTCAACGGCAATAAACGGTGTTTGGTAGTTACCCATATCCGCGAGTTGATGGTTAATATCCAATGCGGCTCGCTATAGGTAAAACTGCCTACCTCATTGCCGTAATAATCAATATGGTTATCAACAACAGGGTTGCCTGTAATAGTAAGCTCCTGTTTTATAACATCCTGGTATTCGTCCTTTATCGGGAACAAAATAATCTGGTTGGCGCTGTCGCGTACCGGGCCATCATAAATATACCGGGTAATATGTTGTATCTCAAATTCGGGCATCGTGGTTATAAATTATATTTTCAATCTTTCGGACTTTACTAACTTTCCGACTGTATTAAGAATTCGCAAAATAATGTTCGTTCAAGGCATTAGCGATACCATACAGTTCGCTTCTTATCTGGGTGAGGAACAAATGCAACCCTTCCTGCTCAATACTTTTAACCGAGCTGTATTTAATACGGCTTTGCAGCCTGCCTATGCGGAATGACATTTCCCTGAAATCGTCGAGGTTACTTTCATTCTGTAACCGGTCGAAATACCGCTGAATGTTATTTACCGAATAAATAACCGACCGCGGAAAATCATTATTCAATACTACCTGTTCCAAAATGTTGGATGCTTCAAACCCTTCACGGTAGGTTTTTAAATACAACTCGTATCCGCCCAGTGATTGCAGCAGGTGCTTCCAGTAGGACGTATCGGTAAGCAGGTCGGGGTTGTCATTAATCGATCCGAATTTTGTATCCAAAATATCAACTGACTGTATCGCCCGCTCCAGGTATTTACCAATATTCATAAAGCTGCGCCCTTCGCCGCGCTCCATGGTGATCTCCACGGTACCGTAGTAAAGCATTACTTGTTTTATTAAAACATCCAGCACACTGATAGGGTCGTCACGCTGTAAAGCTTTTTCCAGGCGGGTATCTTTTACGGTATGATAATACTCGTTTAAACATTGCCAAAGGTCTTTGGTGATGTGTTCCTGCACGCCCCTTGCATTTTCGCGCGCAAGGGTAATGATGTTTAAGATGGAGTTAGAGTTTTCCTTGCCGGTAACCATGTATTTCAATACAGCACGGCTGTCGTTCTGCAACTTTTTGGTTTCTTCATCCCCGGCCTCCGAATACAGCCTGATCACCGGTTCCCACGTAAACTCCTGCACAGTATCCTGCGACGACGCGTAATTAATTTTTAACATGCGCAGCATACCATCGCTGCGCTCAATATAACGGCTTAACCAATAAAAACTTGCTGCTACTCTACTTAACATGTATTCGGATATCGGATTTCGGATGTTCCATTTCGGATTTATTTTTTATTTCTGATTGTCGATAATCAACAATTACAAACTGCTACTGCAAACTGCCACTGCCAACTACTTCGAACCCGCTTTCGCCTTTTTAATTTTGACTTTTGCCTTTTGGCTTGGGCTTTTCACC
>CAZZUU010000209.1:0-7193 GCA_964657275.1 uncultured Mucilaginibacter sp.
ATGAAGTAACCCGGGTAGGTGCTTCTTAAAACTGAAACAGATTTACCAAATTTTGCAAGGTGGGTTAAAAATAACGCGATCCCAACAAGGGCATCCCTGCCGTAATGCAATTCGGGATAAATCACCCCTCCGTTACCTTCGCCACCGATAACGGCGTTCACTTCCTTCATTTTATTCACTACGTTCACCTCTCCGACCGCTGCGGCATGATACTCACCTCCCGCTTTTTCGGTAACATCGCGTAAAGCGCGTGTTGATGATAAATTTGACACTGTATTGCCTTTTGTATGCTGCAAAACATAATCAGCAACAGCCACAAGTGTATATTCCTCACCAAACATATTCCCATCTTCGCAAACAAAGCACAACCGATCAACGTCGGGGTCAACCGCTATGCCCAAGTCAGCGTTTTTACTTAATACTTCTTTCGCAAGCGCTGTCAGGTTCTCAGGCAACGGTTCAGGGTTATGCGGAAAATTTCCATCAGGTTCACAAAACAGCTTGTGCACCGTTTTCACACCCAATGCTTTGAGCAACGCCGGCACAAATATTCCGCCTGTTGAGTTAACACAGTCGATCACTATCTTAAAATTGGCTTTGGTTATGGCATCCACATCAACCAAAGGCAAAGCCAATATTTTATCAATATGCTTTTGCAAATAGTCTTCACCGCTGTAAACAACGCCAAGGTCATTTACATCCGCATATTTAAAACTGCTACTTTCGGCAATATCCAAAACTTCTTTACCGTCTGTATCACTGATAAATTCACCATCGGCATTCAACAATTTCAGCGCGTTCCATTGTTTGGGATTATGACTGGCGGTTAATATAATACCACCTGCGGCTTGTTCGGCGGGTACGGCAACTTCCACAGTTGGCGTGGTTGAAAGGCCCAAATCGATCACATCGATACCTAATCCTTGCAGGGTTCCTATAACAAGGCTGTTGACCATGCTGCCCGATATACGGGCATCCCGTCCAAGCACAATCTTCTTTATGCCTGTTTTGTTAACTGCCCATGTGCCGTATGCCGAAGTAAACTTCACAATGTCAACGGGAGTTAGGCCTTCTCCTACCGCACCGCCAATGGTACCCCTTATGCCCGAAATCGATTTTATTAATGTCAAAGTGTAAATGTTTTTGTTTCGCAAAAATAAAAATATTTAACTGATAGGGCATATAAATCGTACGCTTTTAAGGCTCATTTTATTGGTTATATTTGGCGCTGTTATAAAAAAATATTATGTCGGCAGAATGGTTTCAAACATGGTTCAACTCACCTTATTACCACCTGCTATACAACCAGCGCAATTACCAGGAGGCCGAGTATTTTATAAATAATTTAGTTTCCCGTTTAAATCCGCCGCCGGACGCCAAATTACTTGACATTGCCTGCGGACGCGGAAGGCACGCTATCTATCTAAATAAAAAAGGATACGATGTTACCGGTATAGATCTGTCTATAGCTAATATTCAATATGCCAGGCAGTTTGAAAACGACAGGTTACATTTTTATGTGCACGATATGCGTAACTTGTTTTACGATAGCTTTTTTGACATTGCGTTTAATTTATTCACCAGTTTTGGCTATTTTGAGACTGATGAAGAACATATAGACGCCCTAAAGACATTCAATAAAGCGTTAAAGCCCGATGGCTTATTGGTTTTAGATTTTTTTAATATCGAGAAAGTAGTGCATACATTAGTGCCTGAATGCACCATTACCATTAACGATATTAATTTTAACATCCGTAAAGAAATGCGGGGCCAAAAAATTATTAAGAACATTACTTTTGAAGATAAAGGCAAAACCTATCACTTTAAAGAGGTTGTAAGCGCCTTTAGTCTATCAGATTTTACCCTCTTTTTTGAGCACAGCGGCTTTGAAGTAGTTGATTATTTTGGAAATTATAGTTTGGATAAATTCGATATTAATACTTCCGACCGTTTAATATTCATTTGCAAAAAAACCAATGCCTGATTTTCTGTTACAACTCGACCGGCATTTATTTCATTTCATTAACCATGATCTGGCTAATCCTTTCTTTGACTGGATAATGCCTTACCTGCGCAATGCCAAATTTTGGATACCATTATATATGTTTATAATAGGTTTTTGCGTGTGGAAATTTAAAAAACAGGGTTTGATCGTCGTTATTTTAATAGGCTGTTCAGCAGGTTTTGCCGATTTAACGAGCGATCAAATTATAAAACCAATGGTTCAAAGAGTACGTCCTTGCCGGGATCAAGTAGTTTCGCAAACTGACATCATCCGGGTTGGTTGCGGTACTGGTTACAGCTTCCCGTCTATCCATGCAGCCGACCATTTTGCGACCGCCTTTTTTATGATATTAATATTTCGCAAAAAATGGCGCTGGATATGGTTTTGGGGGATATTGTGGGCTGGCGTTATTTGTTTTGCACAGGTATATGTAGGCGTACATTACCCTATTGATGTTTTTTGCGGCGCTATTTACGGGATGCTGGTTGGCTGGGGTATATATACATTGAGTAGGAAACACAAATTGCTTTCACAACTATAATTTCAAATCCGAAATTGAAATTCCGAAATCCGAAATTTCAAACCTAACCCCGCATCTTATCCAGCAACTCACTTAATTTGCCGGCCTCATCCTCACTGAGATTATTTTTAAGGAAGTCTTTTGTTTTAAATTCAATATCCATTTTAGCCAATATCCCCATCCCTTCGTCGCTGATGCGGATATCAACAGCACGGCGGTCTTTATTATTGGTACAGCGCGATACCAACCCTTTTTGAACCAGGCGGTCAACAATGCGCGAAGCGTCAGACATTTTATCGATCATCCGCTCTTTTAGTAAATTCACAGTAGCCGGTTTTGGATATTGTCCTCTTAGTATGCGCAAAATATTAAATTGCTGTTGCGTAAGATTGTGTTTTTCAAATTGACAGCGCATCGAATTATTTAACCAGCCATAGGTGTACGAAACGTTAATTACCGCTTTGTGGTAATTATCTTCAAACTTGTTACTTTGTATTTCTTCTTCTATGCGCATATTTAATATTTCAATATCAATCACAAATATCTTAATTATTTCTTAACAATATTGTCCTGTTTAGGTTTTCCGTAGTCCCACGGGCAATTCAGGCATTTGTTTTTACAACAGTACCCGCGCTTTAAATGGTACTCTTTAGTAAAAACTAAATTACCGTCTTTATTAATATAATAATCAATATTTTCCTTCAGCATTAATTAAGGAGCTTTACTAAAATATTATTTCCGAAGTATTTTTTTAAATGGGTCCCGTTCCCGTGCAGCGTCCATATTTGTTTTGGGTTGGTGTTAGCTACCGTTTGCAAAATATCGTTCCAATCCACATGGTCGGATATAAAAAGGGTATCCTGCTCATTAACCTGCAGGTTTTTCCATCCGGAAGCAAACAGCCGCTTAACACCGGTTGCCCTGATATAGCTATCGAAAGTAAATGGCGGAACAATATAGACAAACTCGGCCTGCTCTTTCATTAGCTTGCGACTGTAAATTTGGGATTTGCCCGGCGGGAAACCCATCTTTTCGTAAATAGCATTAATGGGTGCAATGCGATGGTGCACCAATATCTTTTTCTGAGGTGCGTATTTATTGATCAGATTAATCAGCCGCTGACTCTTGCCCAACCCATAAGCGCCGAGCAATATATTGATCTTAATATCATTTAGCTTCTGTATTTCCTTAACGGGATCGGGATGTACGATCGCCGGATCGGCAAAGGTGCTTTCTGTTATCAGAACATCGGTGTTTGCCCATTCAATTGGCTCGCACGTAGCGTCAGTCTGTAGCTTATAATCTCCGGTGTACAAATACCTAACGCCTTCATATACCATTAATATCTGGGCCGACCCCAGCATGTGCCCCGCCGGGATAAAGGTGACTTGAACCTCTCCGATCATATACGACGATTGATAGCTTACTACATTAAAAGTCTTCGCTGAATTTTTTCCGTACCGCAGTTGCATAAATGCTTGTGTGGCGGCGGTACAATAAACCATGCTGTTACCGCTAATGGCATGATCGGCATGGGCGTGTGAAATAACGGCTTTCGTAACCGGCTGCAGGGGGTCGATATAAAAATCGCCGTACTTACAGTAAAGTCCGTTTTCGCTCAGATAAATAAAATCTTCCAGTATAATCATTTGTCAACCGGTCGATTTTGTTCAATAATTAACCTCTGCATGCTTTCAATTAAAGAAATTTCTGCAAGATAAGGCGATAGTTTTGCAACAACATCAATTTGCAGAAATTAGCTCAAAATTGTAATTATTCGTTGTAACAAATTTAAAAAGCATCCGTATAAAGGTCTATAACTCATATACTCATGGCTACTATCATCTGGACACTTGTTATAATTAACGCAGCATTAATCTTCGTTAACCGCTTCAGGGAAGAAGCAATCTAACACTGCTTCTATAGCTTTAAAAAAACACCGACAGTTTTAGTTTCGCAAAAAATGGAACTCCAGGTGTATAACTCACCTGGTCTACCGGGCCGCTTTCTCCTTTCAACCTCGATATATAATCAAACTGCGCCTCATCCCATTGCCTGTTAAATAAGTTTTCAATAGCCACGCCTATCTCGTATTTCTTTTGCGTATAATTTACCGCCAGGTCTGTAATAAAGTATCCCCGTGCTGTTAAAGTATAGTCGCTGTTGGCGGCCCTGTCATGCAGGTAACGATAACTGATACCTCCGTTAATTCCATTCTTAAACCTGAAATCCAATCCGGCCGTACTGGTAAAAGTTGGCGCCAGTTCAACATAATTATGTCCTTTTGCACTATCGATATACCGTGGTTTTGCAGGGTTAAGATTAAGGCTTGCAAAAAGCCATTTAGTAAGCTGGTATCGGGCCGAAAAATCTATCCCTTCCCTCACCGTCCGGCCGCTGGGGCCAACCGGCCCGCTTGGCTGATCAATCAGGTCTTCCCCAAATGTAAATTCCTGTTGCAGGTACAAATACCAAACTGCCGCATTAATAAATAAGTTAGGTACCGGTTTCCAGTTGATGCCCAGGTCAGCGCCGTACGCCGCGGGCAAAATCTCAAAGCCCTGGTTGGCAATTACAACCCTGGCATCATTGGAGTGAAAACCTTTTCCCGCCTTTACGTACAACTGAACCTGATCGTTAACTGTATAACTGGCGCTTAATTTGGGGCTTACAATGGCTTTCTGTGCATTGGGACTTACGCATGTAAAAATGGAGGAAGCGTAGGTATCAGAAACCGGCGCCAGGTTTTCATAAAAATAATGAAAGTAGTCTACCCTTATCCCTGCGTTAAAAAGCCATTTTCCGGTAGTTACTGTTTCATCAAAATAACCGTTTAGGTTTAACTCTTTTGCCTTGCCATATTGTAAATAGCCAAGAAACTGGCCATTTTCAGTATGGTCGAGTTCGCTGGGATTTATATTGTCATATCTTGAACCCGCGCCGAAGGTGGTTGTGAACGTGGCATTGCCAACTGTGGCGGTGTTTGATATCTTACCATTATAACCACCCAGGTCCCGCCGCTCCAACTGCCTGAATTCATCACCCGTGGTGGGGAAATAATAGTAAAAACTAAAATTGCTAACCAGGTTAAAAAAATAATGGGCATACCATAGCTGGTTGTCCATTACCCAGTTGTTGTTAAGATTAGTCCTTAATTTCAGGCTTGCGTTTGTTCTTGCAGTGTGCCCTCCCTGGGCAGAGTCGAGCGTTCCGAAACGATTTGATATATATCCTTCAGCAACTGCCCTATCGGGTGTTTCTCCCGAGGCGCGCCAGTCGGATTTAAAGGAAGATATTATAGCTGTTAATTTACTATTGTTTCCTATCGGAGTAATGAATTTGCCGAATACGTTAAAACGGGTGAAATGCTCGGGCAGCGAGAATGGACCACCATCTGAATACAAACCCTCGGCTGCCACATAAGCGCTTTGCCCGTTTTCTTTCGCCTTTTCGCTTAGCAGGTTTATAAGCGCAACTGTGCGAAAGGAATTAAACTGTCCGGCTTCTACCTTTACCATGTCCTTATCTAACACGTTTTTGGTGTTGTAGGCAACGTAGCCTGCGGTATTGAAGTCCCCTTTGTCAGTATAATAGGGCCCCTTTCCAAAATCATAACCCGATACGGTTTCAGGTATCAGGAAATGTAAATCGGCATAGCCCTGTCCGTGCGCATGTGTTACCATATTTACAGGAATACCATCCACAGAAATATTTGCGTCCGTTCCATGATCGGCATCAAAACCGCGCAGAAATATTTGTTCGGCTTTACCCCCGCCCTGGTGCTGTGCAATAAACAGGCCCGGTATTAATCGCAAGAGATCCTGTGCCGACTTTGCGGGCTGCATATTCAGGTCGAGATTGCTCAACGCACTATAAGTTTTAAGCGATTCATTATTGTTAATAATGGTTACATCTTTAAGCAGTATAGCGCCTTTTTGCAATCGTATTACCAGGTAACTGCTGTCAGCCTTAACCAGTTTTGCATTAAAACCGATAAATGACACCTGCAGGCTATCGCCTTTTACATTATTTAAAACAAATTTTCCGTTTTTATCGGTTGCTGTTTTTCTGCCGGATATCATATCCTCCACGACAGCAGATTCTATTGGTTCGTGGGTTATAGAGTCAACCACCTTACCTTGGATATGCTTTTGCTGCGCATTGGCACCATAAGCAGATAAAATGAATGCGCAGAAAAGCACCGCCATTTTTAAAAATGCGGTTGTGGCATCGTTAAAACAGGATATACACACCCCGGTGCTATATAAAAGTTTGTTCATAAAATTATTTAATAAGAAACCGCTTAGAGCCGGCCAATGTGGCCAACGTGTTGAATAATAAAATCATAAAGGGATATAGCAATGAAGGCAGCGTAGTAATAAGACGCTCCATAATGGGTTATAAACACGCAGTGATTATAATAGGAGAAATCTACAACAGCTATTTGCTAATCAGGAAATGAGATAATTATGCCCTTGGCGGACGGTATTCGGAGTCGGTGTGTGAAACAGGATAATAACACCGATAAGATGGGTATAAATAACTTACGAAATGAAAGGCTAAAAAATTAAACGAAACTATCGTAATTACGTGAAAATAATCCTCAGAGCCGGATTTAACGTTGGTTGACGACTTTTCAGATTGTTTTGCAGTACGTGATATTTCTAA
>CAZZUU010000210.1:0-7180 GCA_964657275.1 uncultured Mucilaginibacter sp.
AACCAGTGTCGTGTCTTTAGCAATATCTTCGAGTCCTCTCCTTTGAGAGGATTTAGGTGAGGCGTGAAACCAGCCTATTTACTACTCGCCGGTTTGGCCATTACCTCGCCAACAATAACTAAATTCTTCTGCGGGGTTTTGGCATTTGATGTTACTACAATAACTTTGTTAAATGGTTGTACTACAGCAGCATTGTAAGTAATTTTGATAATTCCCTTTTCGCCGCTTTTAACGGGTGTTTTGGTGTAATCGGCAATGGTGCAACCGCAGGTTGGCTGTACTTGTGTTAAAATAAGCGGCTCCTGCCCAATGTTGGTAAACTCGAATATGGTTGTAACCGGTGTACCTTGTGGTATCTTGCCAAAATCGTGTTTTTCTTCATTAAACTTAAATTCGGCTTTTTGGTTATCTTGTGCCGATGCAGTAAAGGCAAAGCCTATTATCACTGCGCATATCATTAAAATCTTTTTCATAATTAGTTTTGATTTGTACAAATATAAAAGGTTTAACGTAATTTAGAAACTATTATCAGAACGGGATGTTTATACGTTTATATTGCCAATTACAAAATAGAATTTCATAATTTTACCGCCTAATCAAAATTATATATGCCCGAAACTGCCATTCACGCTACAGGTAAGTTTAATGCCGAAGAGCTCAGTTTTGATGATTTCAAAAAAATAGTGATCAACGATTACCGCATCGGCTTCGAGAGCCGGCAGGCAAGTTTGATCGGCAGGAGGGAAGTGCTTACAGGTAAGGCTAAGTTCGGTATTTTTGGCGATGGGAAGGAAGTGGCACAACTGGCTATGGCGAAGGCTTTTCACAAAGGCGATTGGCGGGCAGGCTACTACCGCGACCAAACCTTTATGTTCGCGACCGGCATGAGCAACCTGCCCGAGTTTTTTGCACAGTTATACGCGCATCCCGATATTGAAAAAGACCCGGCATCGGGCGGCAGGCAAATGAACTGCCATTATGCTACGCGCTTTGTAAATGCCGATGGCAGCTGGGTTAACCAGGCCGAAACGATGAACTGCTCGTCTGATATTTCTACTACAGGCGGGCACATGCCGCGCTTGCTGGGCCTTGCCTATGCTTCAAAATTGTACAGGCAGAATAAAGAACTGGACTACCTTACCAATTTTTCGGTAAATGGTAACGAGGTGGCATTCGGCACAATAGGCAACGGTTCAACATCAGAAGGTTTGTTTTTCGAAGCGTTGAACGCAGCTGGGGTTTTACAAGTACCTATGGCTATTTCCGTTTGGGATGATGCTTACGCGATATCTGTTCCGGCCAAGTTGCAAACAACAAAGGAAGACATTTCTGAATTGTTGAAAGGCTTTCAGCGCGAACGCGGAACTAACGGCTATGAGATATTTAAAGTGCGGGGGTGGGATTATGTTGCCCTTTGCGAAACTTATGAACGTGCGATTGCACTTTGCCGCGCCGAACATGTGCCTGTATTTATACACGTTACCGAGATGACGCAGCCGCAGGGCCACTCTACATCCGGCTCGCACGAAAGATATAAATCAAAAGAACGCCTGGCATGGGAAGAGGAACACGATTGCCTGCTGCAAATGCGGAAGTGGATGATCAATTCGGCCATAGCAACGGAGGCTGAAGTAGATGAGTTGGAATCAACTGCGAAAAAACATGTAAGGGATTGCCAGCGTACGGCGTGGAATGAGATTGCTGATGAAATAAAGAAAGAGCTTGATGAAGCTGCTGCTCTGATAGAAAAATTGGCCGGCGAAGTATCTGGCAGTAGCCGGTTAGTTGAAGTTGCTACGCAGCTACGCGAATGCGTTGATCCGGGCCGTAAGGATATCGTTTCGGCTGTACGTAAGTCGTTGCGGCTTACCTCAAAAGACAACAACCCTCAAAAACAGGTACTGGTTAGGTGGCTCGAAGAAGAGAATGATCGAAACAACCAGCGTTATAATACCAAGTTGTTTACAGGTACACCACAGTCGCCGTTAAAGGTTGCACAAGTTGCCCCCAGGTATTTCGAGGATTCAAAGCTTATCGACGGTCGCGAAGTATTGAACGCTTGTTTTGATGCCAATTTCGAACGCGATAAAAGTATCGTTGCTTTTGGTGAAGATGTAGGGGCCATTGGCGATGTAAACCAGGGGTTCGCCGGCCTGCAAAGTAAATATGGCGATCTGCGCTTAACAGATACCGGAATCCGCGAAGCTACCATAATAGGGCAGGGTATGGGCCTGGCCATGCGGGGCTTAAAACCCATCGCCGAGATACAATATGTGGATTACCTGCTGTATTCAATAAATGTTTTGAGCGATGACCTTGCAAGCTTAAGCTACCGTACGGCCGGGGGCCAAAAAGCGCCGCTAATCGTTCGCACACGTGGCCACCGGTTGGAGGGGATATGGCATTCGGGATCGCCGCTAGGCATAATTTTGAGTGCTATGCGTGGTCTGCACATCTGCGTGCCACGTGATATGACGCAAGCCGCAGGGATGTACAATGTGCTGTTACGGGGCGATGAGCCCGCTTTGGTGATAGAGTGTTTGAATGGCTACCGTTTAAAGGAGAAGCTGCCGGCGAACGTAGGTGAATTTACCGTACCGCTTGGCAAAGCAGAAGTTTTGAGAACTGGCAATGATATTACCGTAGTTTCTTACGGCTCAACCCTGCGCATCGTATCAGAGGCTGCCGAAGAATTGGAGAAAATGGGCATCCACGTGGAGGTTATTGACCCTCAAACTTTATATCCTTTTGATACAGACAATTTTTGCGCGATATCCTTAAAGAAAACAAGTAAGCTGTTGATTGTTGATGAGGATGTACCGGGTGGTGCATCCGCTTATATTTTACAGCATATACTGGAGGGACAAAAGGGCTATTATTCACTGGATGCAGCACCTAAAACGCTTTGCGCCAAAGAGCATCGGCCGCCATACGGAACCGATGGCGATTATTACAGCAAACCATCGCTTGATGATATCATCGAAACCATTTACGGAATGATGAGCGAGACTGATCCGCAAAAATACCCGCCGATTTATTAATCCTTTACGATAATTATCTATTTTGCGTCCCGGTTTACCGGGACGTTTTACTTTTACACAAATATGGAAACTAAATTTTCAGAGATCGCCAATATAATTAAGGATCGCCGCAGCGTTAAACCGCTGGCGATGAATGGCAACAAAATACCCAATGGCCATATTGCCGCGTTGCTCGAATTGGCCGATTGGGCACCAAACCACGGCAATACCGAACCGTGGCGTTTTATTATTTATGAAAACCCCGAAGAGTTTTGTCAACTGCACGCAGAGTTGTATCAAAAAAACACCGCCTCCGACAATTTCGAACAGGCGAACTATAATAAGTTGCTTCACCAGGGAGATAGAACTTCACATATTATTATAGCGGTGATGAAACGCGGCAGCCTGCCCAAGATCCCTGCTTTTGAGGAAATTGCGGCGGCATCATGTGCGGTGCAAAACATGCTGCTGGGCGCTACGGCGCTTAATATTGCATCGTTTTGGAGCACCGGTGGTATGGCGTTAAAACCTGCCTTGAAAGAAGCGCTGAATTTCGGGGAAGAAGACCAGGTAATGGGCGTTTTATATTTCGGTTACGCCGATGTTGTGGGGAAAGGAACCCGATTATTGCCTATAGAAGAAAAAATTAAGTGGGTGAAGCATACTAAATAATTTTTTCATAAGTTAAATTATATTCTTTGTTCTGTAATAATTTATTAAGTTTAGAGCTTTGAGAAGTTAAGTTGTCTTTTAATATAATTTATTAACTATAAAATTATATTTTTGCATGCGTAGCAAAAAAGTAAAACCCTGATCTTACTTTTTACGTAGACATGCTTACTATTTAAAAATATTGATTTAACCAAAGTGAGAATGAAAAACCCCCTTCCGTGGCTGATTTGCGTTTTATTAATACTTTCAGTTACCATAATTAGCTGGAAACCAGGCACAGGCAAAACAAAGAACGATTTAACTACTAACATTTCTGCTAAAGCTATACTAGGCAATTACGTTTCTACCATTTATGATGCTGCTCATTTGCAGGAATCAGGCATGGCTTTAAGCGTATTCAAAAAGGCAATAACCGGCTTTATTAATTTAAAAATAGATAATAAACTTTCTCCAAACGCCAGCATACTTACCGTTGTTGACTACGCAAAATCAAGCTGTGAAAAACGGATGTGGATAATTGACGTGATCAATAAGCAACTGCTGTTAAACACCTGGGTTGCCCACGGACAGGGAAGCGGCGAAGATATGGCCTGTCATTTTTCTGACCGGCTTGAATCTCATCAAAGCAGTTTGGGGTTTTATTTAACCGACGATGTTTACTTCGGCAAAAACGGCCGCTCATTGCGGTTAGATGGCGTGGATGACGGCTTTAATACCAACGCACGCACACGCGCCATTGTAGTGCACGCTGCCGATTATGTATGTGAGGATATGATATTGCAAAATGGCCGGCTTGGCCGTAGCTTTGGCTGCCCCGCAGTGTCGCCAGTGGTTGCCGATTTTGTTATCAATACCATAAAAGATAAAACAGTGATGTATATTAATGGTAATGATGATAACTATACATCAAAATACCTCGACGAAGATTTGGCAGCCGCCTATGTGAGTCAGGACCCAGCAAATGGTGTTGTCGCCAATCTTTAAATTCAGGAAAAGCAACCGGAGGAATTTCTTTATGTTGCCGGGTGTAAAAACTTTAACAGCCTGTCGTACAATACAATATCAAGCCCGTAAACATCTTGTCTGAATTGCAGTTCTCCGTCTTCATCGGCCCAACAGGTTACATATGTGATATATACAGGAACTTTTTTGGGGAGATATATTACACTGGGGTCGGGGTTGTCGGCAGCCATGTCGGTTGATATGGTATCATAATCATCTCCCGGCCCAAATAAGTTTAGAGCAAGTCCTTGCGGATCACCGAGCCGCACACAACCGTGGCTTACTGCCCTCATCTTTTTATAGAACGCATACTTTGCCGGCGTATCATGCAGGTAAACGCTGCTTCTGTTCTTAAACATAAATTTTATCTTTCCCAATGAGTTATCCGCTCCGGGTTTTTGTTTAAACTCGTAAGTGGAATTCTCTGTAGTTACTTTTGTCCAGTCAATATCTTCAGGGTCTTCAACCAGCTTATCATTTTGGTAAACATCAATATTTTTGTTTGCCAGGTAAAAACGGTCCTTCGCTGCCTCCACAATAATTTCTTTTGTAGCTATACTTCTCGGAATGTTCCATATCGGGTTAACCTCAACGCTGTAAATTTGACTGTTTAGCTGAGGGGTTTCATGCGGAAATGGCTTATCAATTTTAGCGGTATCATTATAGTCAAGTACCGTGTTTGCATTCACCATATTACGGCCCTCGCCTACACACACTTTCATTTTTAGTACAGATTTTCCGCTGTCAACCACGTTAAGCATATAATCCGGAATGTTTACAACCACATATTTATCTTCAAAAGGCTTGTTTCTCCAGCGCAAACGCTCCAGGTTAACCATAATGATGCGCTTTGTTTCCTCTGCTGATCTTTTTGGCGCCTTTATGTTATCTGCCAACGCTTTCTGCAAGGCCAAATATTGTGGTGCTTTTGGTTGTATGCTATCCAAATAGGCCAGCATGTTGTTAATTTGAAACACCCTGGTCATTGATGCACTGTCGGGCCTTTTGGTTGCCATAAAATATCGTTGATAGATCCACTTCGGGTTAACAACACCATATTGAAGGTCGTTGGAATAATTGATTAGAGAATTAGCTGCTGTAACCTCTAGTTCAGCCATGTCAGTATAGGCTTCATCCAGGGTTTTAATACCGTTTTTGGTGTAAAATTTATTGATCAGCGCTCTCAATTTTTCTTCCTGAAACATTTCAGCATTCAAACCATGTTCGGCCGCTTTCTGATAATAACTATCTGCAGCTGTTAGATCGCTATTGAATAAGTGATTTAATAGGAATACAGGCTGATAATCGTTCTGATCATAATAATCAATAATGAACCCTGCATGGGCCATTTTTGCCTTTTCGGTTTGCAATACTTTTTTGAAAACTTCCGAAAAATCTTCCGTGGTAACGTCTTTAAAAACTTTATTATGAGTTTTTTTATAAAGCATGTTTGCCATTTCAGAGCGTTTTTTCTTACAGCTTTGAAAGGTTAGGATGCAAATGGAAAATATAAATAGTAAAGTAAAGGCAGCGGTATTTTTTACCGTGGAAAGTTTGGTCATAGCAATAATTGCATTAAATATAAATGTTTATCAGCAATCTGTATACCACAAACCAAATTATTGCTTTAGCCTGTTTTAAAATTCAACAACCTTATTTAATTTACCTGCTGAAATAAAAATAATAAATGGGTAATGCACCAGAAATTTGGCTTCGTGGGCCTTTAAAAAATATCCCGGCCTTGTTACAGCCTGTTGCGCATGCGTTATTGCAGGCACGCGAAGAGGTAAACAGCCTAATGGATGGTTTTCCTGAAGAATTGTTAGAAAAAAAACTGGGAGGACTGGCCTCGCCCGGTTTCCATTTGCAGCATTTAACGGGTGTTATTAACCGTCTTTTTACCTACGCATTGGATAAGCCGCTCAACGTACAGCAGTTGGATGCCCTGTCAAATGAAGGCATTGTTCCTGAGGGCGGATTTAACAAGATAGAATTGTTGACGTTATTTAGTTTAGAAATTGATAAGGCGCTTGTTCAATTGAGTTTAACAGAAGAACCTGCTTTAATAGCATACCGGCCAGTGGGTAGGGCGAAGCTCCCCTCAACAGTAATAGGATTATATATGCATGCCGCCGAGCATACAATGAGACACATTGGTCAACTTTTAGTAACCGTAACGGTGTTACTTGATAAATAGCAGTTTGCGGATTTTACCTGAAACTTATTATTCAGCATTAAAAAAGGGAAAAAACAGAAGAATGTTGCAAATCAAAAACAAACGTTTCGAAAGCACTCCAAAGTGAAAAATATAAGCAACAAAAAGACATATTAAGGTTTTTACACCAAAATATGTCCTAAAGTTTCGAATGTTTTTAACAAACAAATATCAAACCATGGTGCCTGTTTGCACGATGGTTATTTTACTTATTTCTTAGTTTAAATCGCCACCGCTTGTAGTGTGGGTCAGATCGCCACCGCTTGTAGTG
>CAZZUU010000211.1:0-1322 GCA_964657275.1 uncultured Mucilaginibacter sp.
ATGAAACTGCTTCGGGTATGGGCTTTGATGCCATCACCGTTTCTGCCTACATGGGTAATGATGCGGTAACGCCGTATCTTGCTTATCCGGGTAAGTGGATCGTTGTGCTGGCGCTCACCTCGTCGGCAGGCAGCAAAGATTTTCAATACCTCACCACAAACGAAGGTTATTTATACGAGGCCGTAATCAAAAAGGCAAATACCTGGGCCGGTGCCGATCGTATCATGTATGTAGTGGGCGCTACCAAAAGCATCGAGTTTACCAATATCCGTAAACTGGCACCCGATAACTTTTTATTGGTGCCGGGGGTAGGGGCGCAGGGCGGCAGCCTTTCCGAAGTATGCCATTACGGTATGACTAAAGATTGCGGACTAATTGTTAATGCGTCCCGTTCCATCATATATGCTTCTAATGGTGAAGATTTTGCACAAGCAGCGCGGGCAGAGGCATTGAATATTCAAGAGCAAATGCAGATTGAATTAGAGAAGGCGGGAGTGATTTGATTTACGAGTTACGATTTTAGAGTTGAGATTTATTTATATAACAAAGCTGTTAACGAGAGCGGTATAACAGACAAGGTAAAGTTAAATTAAATGCTTTCTAAAATCCAACGGGAAATTTCGGTCGAATATCCAAATCTCAAGCCATATATGGTTACCGATTTACATAAAGAGTAACTAATTTGCCGTGCTTGCTTGAAAAAAAAATACAAATAATGGTTAGCTTTATCACAATGAAAAAAAATATTCTTACTGCGTTAATAATAGTTATGGCTTTTTCGGCCAGAGCTCAAGTAATAGACACCATACCTAAAATTGATGGAAATTATGAGTATCAGGGCGTCGTAACGCTCGATAGTTCATATAAAAAAGAGGACCTATTTAGAAGCTCAAAAGTTTACTTTGTTGATAGTTACAAAAGTGCTAATGACGTTATTCAATATCAAGATCAAACGGAAGGTAAAGTAATCGGCAAAGGCTTTTTTGAATTAAACCAATCAAAAACTTTTACAAATGTCAAATGGGATGTTTATTACAGCACAAGTATTGAATGCAAAAATGGGAAATATAGATATAGAATATATGATATAACTATTAAACAAGACTGGTATGGCTCAAGTGAACACGTTACTAAAGATCTAAATATTGATGATGCAATTACAGAAATAAACAAAGGGCAGTTAAAAAAACAAGCATTAAATATGTATAATGAAATGATTGGCAATTTTAAAAATATACCAGTTGCTATTAAAAAGTATATGCTAAAGTCGAAGAAGGAATCTAAAAATGATTTTTAAGTTTTTAACATTGTCCAACTCATAT
>CAZZUU010000211.1:1332-6311 GCA_964657275.1 uncultured Mucilaginibacter sp.
ATCGTTACCAAAAAATAATCAAATTTTAAGGGCAATAATTTCCGGAGAAATGAAAAACTTCTTAGCCTTTTTTATAGCATTAACTATCGTATTCCCGGCATTTGCCCAACAAAAAAAACCTTTTCAACCAACAGATATTTACCGGATGCCAATCCTAAGCGAACCCGAAGTATCGCCGGACGGCAAATGGATAGCCTATAGCCTGTCGGATGTAGATACGGCAAAAGATGAGCGGGTGTCGCACCTGTGGATGCAAAGCTGGGATGGAAAGGAATCGGTGCAGCTCACTTATGGCGACGAGCCGGCGTCGATACCAAAATGGAGTCCCGATAACAAGTACCTGGCGTTTATTTCGGCGCGTGATTCAAAGAAAGGCGCCCAGGTTTGGCTGATGGACCGGCGCGGCGGCGAAGGCAAAAAGCTAACAGACATTAAAGGTAATATTAACAGCTATGCATGGTCGCCCGATGCCTGCAAGCTTTTGCTGACCATCGGCGACCCTGAAAATGGCGGCAAGCCCGATCCCAAAACCGCTTTACCGGTTAAAATAGACCGCTATCATTTTAAACAGGATATAGAGGGCTACCTGCAGCATTTACATACCCACCTCTATATTTTCGACCTGATCAGCAAAAAGCTGGACACCTTAACAAAAGGTAATTACGACGAAGGTTCGGCAGAATGGTCGCCTGACGGGAAACAGGTTGTTTTTGTGAGCAACCGCACCGCCGATCCTGACCGGAATGATAATGACGATATTTATGTGATGGATGCAACGGCCGACGCTGAGCCGAAGCAGTTAACCACCTGGACAGGCCACGACGAAGATCCTCACTGGAGCCCTGACGGTAAATCGATTTGTTACCTGCGGTCAACCAGCAACGCTGATTACATGATGTACGATCAGGACATTTTATGCGTGATGGATGCCGACGGAAAAAATAACCGCTTGCTTACCCAGCAGCTCGACAGGCCTGTAAGTAAACCCACATGGAGCAGTAATGGAAAAACAATCGGCTTTTTGGTGGTTGATGATAGGATGCGGTATGTAGATGCTTTTGACACGCAAAGCGGTAAAATAACGATGGTTTTGAAAGGGAAATTTGTAGTCAGTGGCTTAGTGGCAAAACCCGGTGGCGATTGGTTGATACAATTGAGCACACCATATATTCCTTCGGAATTATATGCCCTTGAAGGCGCAGCAACAAGGCGACTAACCTTTCATCAGCAATGGCTAAACACCGTTACCCTTGCGCATTTGGAAGGTTTCCAATCAAAAAGCATCGATGGCACATTGGTATCGGGTATTGTTTTTACACCCGACAGCATAAACCGGAAAAGGCTGCCTATGGTACTGTATATTCATGGTGGCCCCGTGGGGCAGGACGATTATGGATTTGATGTTTCGCGGCAGATGCTTTCGTGTGCAGGCTATACCGTTATAGGCGTTAATTATCGTGGCAGCAACGGGCGCGGGTTAAATTATTGCAAAGCCATTTATGCGGATTGGGGAAATAAAGAAGTAAAGGACCTGCTGGGCGCTGTTGACGAAATGGTAAAGGAGGGCCTGGCAGATCCGGATCGTTTAGGCATTGGCGGCTGGAGCTATGGTGGTATATCCACCAATTATACCATTGCTTCTGATAACCGTTTCAAAGCGGCAATAAGCGGGGCAGGAAGCAGTTTACAATTAACCATGTACGGCAGCGACGAATATGTGTTACAGTACGATAGCGAAGTCGGCCAGCCCTGGAAAAATGCCAGCAAGTGGATAAAACTATCTTACCCGTTCTTTCACGCCGACCGTATTAAAACGCCAACGCTTTTTATGTCGGGCTTAAAAGATTTTAATGTTCCTACAGCGGGAGCCGAGCAAATGTACGAGGCGCTAAAATCGCAGGGTATAACAACGGAGCTTATCTTGTATCCCAACCAGTTTCATGGTTTTACAAAACCAAGTTACCAGGTGGATAGATTGCAACGGTATTTGGAATGGTATGGGAAGTATTTGAAATTAAAATAAACTCACGAAGTTTTAAAGCTTCGTGAGTTTAAAGTATCTATAGCGCCTCCGCCATCGTCCTCATCTGTATCTCTATGATACGTGAGCCCGGCGATTGCGTACAGGCTAATAATACAGCTCCCGCTACATCCGAAGCTTCCAGCATATTTGATTGATCTACGCCTTCCTGCGTGCGGCCGGTTCCAATAGCAAATTCAGTTTTTACACCACCGGGACAAATCGCGCCTACTTTTATTCCGTGTGGCCGTAGTTCCCTGTCTAACGCCTGTGCAAAACCTACCTGCGCAAATTTGGTAGCACAATACACTGCTTCGCCTGCAAAGCCATATACGCCGGCCATGGAGGATAGCATCAAAATGGTGCCGCTGCCTTGCTTTATCATCACCGGTGTAACATGCCTTGTAAACAAAAAAGTAGAACGTACATTGGTATCTATCAGGGTATCATAATCTTCAGCGCTGGTATCTACCAGGTTTTTGTAGATACCCATACCGGCGTTGTTAATCAAAATGTCAATGTGCCCGGCAAATTCCATAGCAGTTTTTACGGCAGTTTGTGCGGTACTCTCGTCGCGGGCATCGCCTACAACAAAAGCAGCTTTTGAGCCTAATGCTTCAATTTGGGTCACTAAGGCTTCAAGTCTTTCTTTCCTGCGGGCCGTAAGTATAATTATCGCCCCTTCGGCGGCTAAAGCCAATGCGCTTTCCCTGCCTATACCGGCACTTGCGCCGGTAACAATCGCAACTTTCCCAGTTAATTTTCCTGTCATGTTTATTTGATTTTTGTTGGTTCTTTTTTAGGAACGCAATATACAAAAATCGAATACCCTCAAACTGTCAAACGGATGATTTTAAATGTCAAACGCATTATAAAGACTTTATTTTGATCTTCTAATCCCATGGGGACTTTTGGTAGGTAGAAATGCCCGAAAGAAGCGCGAGGCGTTCCTATGGGAACGCTTGGGGGAATTTAAACAAACATTCTACCAACGAAATGTACCTAACGGCACATCAGAAAGCGAAAAACATATTTTTAAATTTTTAATGCGTCTGCCCTCGATGATCTTAAACTGCCAGTTTACCTTCGATCGAGTCGTCGAGTGTTTTACCGATGGCGGCACCGGCCAGTTGTTTAATAAAGGCTACGGCATTACCGTGTTTGTTATCCCAATAGTACCCTTCAACCGGTTCGATTTTAATTACTGAGATACGTTCGTCGTCCACGCCATCAGTAAACCAGGTTTTTAAGATGGGTTCCCATAGCTCTTTTATTTTTTCTTTATCTTCAGTTATCGAAGCTATGCCGTAGATACTCAGGAAATCAGAATAAGATGAGCCCTGGAACAGCAGGTGAACAAAAGGGTCGTGGATTAATTCGTCATTTTTGTGGCTGTCGTTAGCGCTCAGGAACCATAGGTTACCTTCGTCGTCGACTTTTTGTACCGACATTGGCCGCGTAGAAAACGGCGTGCCTGTTTTTATGTTACTGCAAAAGAAACAACTGGCTTTTTCGGCCATGTCTTTAATTCTTTCTATTGCTTCAGGGCCGTTGAGGTCCTTCGTATTTTCTTCGGGTTGTTGTTGGTTAATGCTATCCATAACTATGTTTTTTATAAATGTTAAGGAATAACCAACAAGAAAAAATATTGTTTATGAATTTAAAAATTATCGTACAACCAAGTGCTTGCCAAACTTACGAAGTTTTAAAAACTTCGTAAGTTTTCGGGCTTTCTATCCTGCAAACACCACTTTCCTATCCGGAAACTTAGTCGCATACCCGGCAATCATACCTTTTATGTAGTCGTTGCCTGGATAGGGTGTGAGGTAATTTTTTAGCTGATCGAGGTTGTCAGCGTTAAAATAATGGGAAATATACCCCATGCCGTAAAACTTGCCTTTCTCCACCAAAAGGCAGCTATGTTCATCATCGGTTCGTCCGGCATCGCGGATAGCAAAAGTGGGCAGTACCTCGTTTAGTTTATCGATGGCTGCGTTTACTTTATAGTTGTATGCAGCGGGTTTTTCATGGCCTTCACAGGCGCACTGCTCACCGTTTATGCCCGAGCAGGTTTCATTGTTGTTTTGAATAAAACACAACTTAGGGCACAACTCAAAATTGTCGATCAGTTGCAGCAATATATTGCGTCCTTCCAATAACGAATTACAGCTATAGATGGCCCCGGTAAATTTGCGGTGTTTATCTACCGCCAGGCGGGTATATCCGCGCTGGTCTTCAAAAGCATACAACCCGTAAGCATGTTCAAAACGCTTTAATGAACGGTTGTATTTGGGCCATAGACGTTTTATCTCTATCGCTTCCAGTATAAATGCAATAAGCTCCGTACCGCAAACCTGGTAATTTACATGATAGATATTTCTTAAAAACTCCTGTCGCTGCGGGCCGGGGTTATTTCCTGAAAAATGGCTGCATACCCGTTTCTTTAAGTTTTTGGCCTTCCCTACATAAATCACTTTTCCTTTTTGATCGTGAAAATAATATACGCCCGGTGATTGCGGCAATACTTCCACATCCTGTTTCGGCAGATTGGCCGGCAACACTTGCTCTTTTGAATTTTGCTTCAATGCCAGGCCGATGTGATTTTGGGTGTCGCTTTTCAGCAACAGCGAAAATAATGTAGCAGTTGCTTCGGCATCGCCCATAGCGCGGTGACGGCTTTCATTTTCAATACCCAGGTGCCGGCAAAGTTTGCCTAAACCATAAGAGGGCAAACCGGGCATTATTTTACGGCCAAGCCTAACGGTACATAGTTTATTGCTTTGCAGGTCGTACCCAGAGGCAAGCAAATGATGCCGCACAAACGAATAGTCGAAATTTACGTTGTGGGCGACAAAGATTTTACCGTTTAGCAGGTGGTAAATATCATGGGCCACGTCCTCAAACGGCGGCGCATTTTCAACCATCTCATTACTGATGCCCGTGAGCGCGCTGATGTAAA
>CAZZUU010000211.1:6321-7178 GCA_964657275.1 uncultured Mucilaginibacter sp.
TATGCATTTTGGGGTTTACCAGCGTTGAATAACGCTCAACCACTTTTTTGCCATTATGTATGCAAATAGCTATTTCGGTAATGCCGTTGGCGCTGGCATGGCCCCCTGTAGTTTCAATATCAACAATAGCATACATGGATGTAAATGTATGTATTTTGTGCTAATAATTTTAGTGAGAAGTATTTAATTGTCCATAGTCCATGGACGATAGACCATGGAAAGGGCTCTCAAATAAAAGGGCGAAATCATCAATTAAATATGATTTCGCCCTTTTGGATAGATTTTGCTATGGTCTATGGACTATCGACCATGGTCTAAAAATTATTTCTTCTTCGTAGCCGGGGCTGCTGGTAGCTGCTTTTGGCGCATCATTTCTTCCATGCGGGCCTGGAAACCGCCGGTTTTCTTTTTTACTTCGGGTTTCTTTTTATTTTCCTGTATCTGCGCATGTATCTTTTTATCGTCCACCATAAACCGGATAAGGTACTGCTGGCCAAATGTGAATAAGTTGGCCAAAAAGTAATAATAATTTAACCCGGCAGGATAACCGTTTAATGCACCCAAAAATATAACCGGGGTAATATAGCCTATATACTTCATTTGCCCTGTTGCACCCGATACCTGGTTATTGAAATAGGTCATGATCAGCGTGGAGATGGTCATCAGCAAACACATCAAACTTAAGTGGTTGCCAATGAAAGGGATATTTGGAAGCGTTAAGATCGAATCGTACGTGGATAAATCATGCATCCACAGAAAACTTTGCCCGCGCAGTTCAAACAAGCTTGGGAAAAAGCGGAAGAAGGCAATTACAATAGGCATTTGTATCACCAGCGGCAGGCATCCGCCCAACGGAT
>CAZZUU010000212.1:0-1356 GCA_964657275.1 uncultured Mucilaginibacter sp.
GTAAATTTAATTAGTTGCATTTTCGAACTGCCAACTGCTACTGCTTACTGCAAACTTTCTTCTACTCACTCCTTAAACTTTTAACAGGGTTTGCCAATGCTGCTTTTATGGCTTGAAAGCTTATAGTGATAAAGGCTATCAATATGGCACTTATCCCGGCAACAGCGAATATCCACCATTGAATTTGCGTGCGATAAACGTAATCCTGCAGCCATTTATTCATGGCATACCAGGCTATTGGGCTGGCTATAATCAACGATACAATAACGAGCACCAAAAAATCCTTCGAGAGCATAGCTGTTATATTTACCACGCTGGCGCCCAATACCTTGCGGATGCCTATTTCTTTCAATTTTACCTGTGCGGTATAAGTAGCGAGGCCAAACAAACCGAGGCACGAAACAAGGATGGCTATAATTGCAAATGCATTGAAAAGCGTACCCGACCGCTGATCGGTTTTGTACAAATTATCATAAACTTCATCCAAAAAATGGTATTCGAATGGAAAGCCCGAATTGTATTGTTTCCATATATTTCGGGCAGATTCAATTGCCTTAGCTGCATCCCGGCCCGTGGTTCTGATGAATATTCGGCCATTATTGGCGGGTTGATAACAGAAAATAGCAGGCTCTATCCGCTGTTTAAGTGAAGCAAAATGGAAATCTTTCACAACGCCGATGATGGTACCGTTTACATCATGGAGCTTAAATCGTTTACCGATAGGGTTAGTTATTCCCGCATCGCGAACCGCAGCTTCGTTTAATATATAGCGTGCACTATCTGATTTAAAGCCGGCAAAGCCTTTACCGGCGGCGAGTTTTACTTTAAAAAAATTGAGGTAATATTTATCAATATATATTTGATGTATCAAAAACAAGGTGTTTGGTGCCTTTCCATCCCAATCGGTATCACCTGTACTGTTATAAACTTCTACTATATTCTCGCTTGAACTGGTTACACCTTTTATTCCCGGCCGGTTAAGTAATTCGGCCCGTACAGCTTCGTAATTTGTTTGCATATCGCGCATACCAAATGTTAACACATGCGATTTATCATAACCCAGCGCCTTCTCTCTTATATATTTTAATTGACTGTTTATAACCAACGTGCCTATTATAAGTGCTACTGAAAACACAAATTGGGTGATCACCAACACCTTTCGGAATGCCACATTCCCGATACCCAATGATATTTTACCTTTTAGTGCGCTGATCGGTTTAAAAGATGATAACAGTAATGCTGGATATATGCTCGATGCTATCAATGTTGCCAATACTGTTAACCCGATAACTTTCCACACACCACCATCAGTAAGATCAAATTGCATATGCTTGCCTGCCACATTGTTAAATAATG
>CAZZUU010000212.1:1380-3739 GCA_964657275.1 uncultured Mucilaginibacter sp.
CATCAGTAACTTAATTGAAGCAAATGAGATCAATAACGCTATTAAAAAAAACAAAGCGGTTTCCGTAATAAACTGGACAAATAATTGAGTTTTCCCTGCGCCAATTATTTTGCGGATACTTACTTCCCTGGAGCGAAGCATGGCCCTGGCTGTTGAAAGGTTTACGTAATTGATACAGGCTATCAGTAATATAAATATGGCTACAATCAAAAATATCTTCACCGTTTGCAAGCCGGGTGCAGAACCATCAGGATTATATAAGTGTACTTGCGTAAGTGATTGCATTTGATAGTTAATTTTTGAAGCATCCGGCCCTGGCTGATGCTGGAGGTGGATCTTCGTCAACTTATCTGCTACCGATTGGATGGAAACACCTGGCTGCAATTGCAAAAATGTAACGGTATAATAATTCCCCCAATCTTCATCCATCGATTTCCAATAATCGGTATGTACATATTGATTTTTCCTTACCTCTATAGAAAAAAGCATGTCAAATTTAATGCTGGAGTTTTCGGGAGGATCGGCAATTAAACCGGCTACTGTATAACTGTCTTTATTGTCTGCCAATATGGTTTTACCGATGGGGTCCGCATCTCCAAAAAAGCGTTTAGCGGTTGTTTCGGTAACGATAATCGATTTACTATTCGGGAAGGGGTTGTTAATATTACCTTTTATCAGTTTAAAATCGAACATTTTAAAGAATGAAGGGTCTACATAATCAGTTCCGTTATCACCGGCACCCAATAATTTATCTTTGTACCTGAACACGGAATAATCATAATTAGTTACTATCCGGGCAGCGTTTTGTACACCCGGCACTTCCTTAAGTGCGTAAGTGGCTACCGGCCCCTGTACGCCAGCCCATACCTGCTTACTGCTTCCGGTGCCTATTTGTGCTTCTACCTGGTAAAGCCTGTCGGCCTTGGTATTAAAGCTGTCAAAACTCAATTCGTCATTAACCCAAAACAGGATTAATAAGCCAACGGTAAGACCCACAGTAAGGCCTATAATGTTGACGGCACTGTAAAACTTATTGTTTGCCAGGTTACGCCACGCTATTTTAAAATAGTTCTTTATCATATTTTAGTCATTGGTCATTGGTGCCTGTTTGTAAATTTAATTAGTTGCATTTTCGAACTGCCAACTGCTACTGCTTACTGCAAACATTCTTCTACTCACTTCTTAAACTTTCAACAGGGTTTGCCAGCGCAGCTTTTATTGTCTGTAAACTAATGGTGGCCACGGCAATAAAAACAGCAATAAAAGCCGAAAGCATAAATATCCACCACGTTGAAGATATTCGATAGGCATAGCCTTGCAGCCATTTATCCGCAGCATACCAGGCGATGGGCGAAGCGATAATGATGGCCAGCACAACCGGTTTAATAAAATCCTTTGATAACAATACGGTAATGCGGGATACGGATGCCCCTAAAACCTTTCGTATGCCAATTTCTTTCACTTTCAGTTCGGCTGTAAATATGGTAAGGCCGAATAAACCAAGCGATGCGAGGAATAGCACTAAAAAACTAAACAAAGTAAATAATTGCTGTAACCTATGCTCCGCTTTATATTGATCGTTAAGCAAATCGCCGACCCAGCTATACTGAATGACCTTATCAGGGAAAAACTGGTGCCAGATTTTTTGCAACGCAGCAATCACCTGTTTATCAGTACCTGGTTGGTTACGGATCATCAGGTACCCATACGGGACATCGTTTGAAGCACGTATAAATAATGGCTTCATATCCGCTTTAAGCGATTCGTTGTTAAAATCATCGATAATTCCAACCGGAACGCCGGGTACTTGCACAAATGACTTATTTAACTCTTTGATGTTTAATGTCCTGGCCGTAAAATCGGTTATAATGACGGGCTGTAATTTTTGAGCTGCGAAGAGCTTACCCATGCCTTTGCTCATTAACGAATCAGTGTTAACGGCATCAGCCCCGAATTTCGGATCAAGCAACCTGCCCTTTCGCAGGTGCAACCCCATTGTCGGGATGAAGTTAAAATCGGCGTTTATCTCCCAAACGGTCAGTTGATTATTTTTTTGATTTGGGTCTTCAATTTTCTCCGACATCCAACCGCCGCCCTGGGTAGGAGCCCAGGCAGTTAAGGTTGCATTTTTTACGCCGGCTATACCAAGCACCTCCTGCTTAAAGGCTTGCCCATTACCATCCCAGCTCATCCAGCCAAGCTGTATCAGGTTGTTCTTATTAAAACCCAGGTCTTGATTATTAATGAGTTCTAATTGGTTATGCACTATAAAGGTAACCAGTATAATAGTAACCGATATCACGAATTGAGCAACTACCAACGCTTTTTTCAGGAAGTTTAGCTGCCCGTTCGCTGATAA
>CAZZUU010000212.1:3749-7172 GCA_964657275.1 uncultured Mucilaginibacter sp.
TATTAAAACCCAGGTTTTTATTATCTAAAAAATGAAGCTGGTCCTGTACAACTATCGTAGCGATCAAAATAATAACAGATATGGCAAATTGAGCTACAACCAAACCTTTTCTTAAAAGATCACTACCCACATTTGTATTTAAATTGCCCTTTAACGTGGCTGCCGGTTTTTGAACTGATATAAGCAGCGCGGGATATATGCCGGTTAAAGTGCTGACGATTAAAACAATGCCGCATGTGCATGCAAACATTACAACGTTGCTTTGCAGTGTGAGTGGCAGCGGATGCCCCACATAGATTTCAACCTGTTTTAAAAATATACTATAAAGCATCATTCCTGCTGCAAATGACACAAAGAAAAACAGCAGTGATTCAAACAGGTATTGCGCTATCAGTTCCCTGCGGGTTGCGCCCAGCACTTTACGGATACCGGCTTCCCGCACGCGCTTTAAAGCGCGGGCCGTTGTCAGATTGACGAAGTTTATACAGGCAATCAGTAATAACATTACAGCCACGCCCGAAAAAATATATACGTTGCGGATATCTCCCCCGGCAGGTTCTCCGGAAAGGTCGGCAGATCGAAGGTACACTTCTTCTATGGGCTGCAGGTAAAATGAATAGTGGGGATTTCTGGCGGTGACAAAGCTCTTATACCATTTATTTGCCTTATCTACAAACGTCGTTGCCGACGCCCCGGGCTTAAGCAGCAGGTATTGCTGCACGACATTGCCGTATGATTCTTTATTTAATACATCCTGGTTAGGCGCACCTTCATTTATTACCAAAATATCAGCAGCAAGATGCGTGTTGGCAGGTATATTTTTGATCACGCCTGTAATGATGTATTTACCAGGCTTTCCGGATTCCGGCATATCGGTGATGGTTTTACCAATGGGGTCTGTTCCTGCAAAATATTCCGCCCTGATCTTTTCAGTGATCACTATATTATAGTATCCTTTCGTAAAATTACGTGGATTTCCCTCCGATATATTGAAGTCGAGCAACTTCCATATTGTTGGTTCGGCCCAGAGAGTTTTTATCTCGACCCCATCTTTATTACTGCCCATTTTTAACCGGTGCTTCTGTACAGACATCCTGCAATAATTATCTACTTCGGGAAAAATCTTTTTGAATGTGGGCCCAAAACCCGAAAAACTTTGGGAGAACCTGTCGATGCTATTTTTATTGCTTTTATCAACACTGATTATCCTGTAAATGCGATCGACATTTTTCCATTGCCGATCGTACGACATATCGTTCAAAACTACAGTCGACACCAGCAAACACGCAGCAAGGCCAATCGTAAGCCCAAGGATATTAATGAACGAATACGCCTTGTTTCGTTGTAAATTCCGGAATGCAATTTTAAAATAGTTTCTTATCATTTCTTTTGGTCATTGGTCATTATATCGTTGGTCATTGGTTGCATTGTTTATTATAGTCGCGCGCCATTAATTTTAAACTATGCGATGACTAATGACTCAATGACCAATTACTTTTTATTACTCCCCTCTCAAACTCTTCACCGGATTAGTCAACGCTGCTTTTACCGATTGAAAACTGATGGTTATTAAAGCTATCACCAGCGTTACTCCTGCTGCTGCTACAAAAATCCACCAGCTTATATCGGTACGATAGGCGAAATCCCGCAGCCATATATTCATGGCGTACCAGGCCACCGGGAATGCGATGACAGACGCAATGATGATTAGTTTTACAAAATCCCGCGAAAGCATGGTAACCACATTTTGAACAGACGCCCCCAATACTTTGCGAATACCTATTTCTTTAGTGCGGCGTTCTGCGGTGTAAACAGCCAGTCCAAGTAAACCTAAACACGCAACGGTTAATGATAAAAAGGTGAATACCGAAAATACCTTGCCCATAGTTTGATCAGAACGGTACAGCAAATCAAATTCAGCATCCATAAAACTATAGTCGAACGGCAGATCGGGCGCAATTTGCTTCCAGGTACTTTGAATACCGCTTAAGGTTTTATTATAATCTCCTGGTTTGATCCTGACTGTTAAATATGACGACCTTATATTGTAAGTTTTGGAGGTGGTATAAAACAAGGCGAAGGGCGGTATGAAACTGTGAAAGGAGTCTGAATTAAAATCCTTTATAATGCCAATAACCGTAAATTTTTGATTTCCGTTACCGGGATAAGTTAAGGTTTTACCGATGGGGTTGGTCCAGCCTATTTGTTTAGCCGCGGTTTCATTGAGTATAACAGATGCCGAATCGGAGAAATTTTTTGAAAAGGCCCGGCCATCTGCCATCTTTAATTTAAGCGTCGGTATAAAAGCATCATCAACCATATAAGACGACAGCATGATATTATTTTCAGCGCTGGGTGAACTCCCGGAATTTACTTCGGGTGTGTACGTATCGCCAAATGAATTTTCTGCGGGCAGGCCCGTCGATATGGTGGCATCAGCTACGCCGGGTAATTTTAGCAATTCCTGGCGCATGGTTTCTTCATTAGTTCCCAACCGGCCTGTGTTTGACAATATCACCACATTTTCTTTGTCAAAGCCCAGGTCTTTTGTCTGGTTATAGACCAACTGCTTATAAACAACAATGGTGCATATAATGAGTACTGTAGATACTGTAAATTGGAAAACAACCAAAACGTTGCGGGTAAAAAAGCCACCGACCGAATTGTTAAATAAAACTTTACCTTTTAGTATGCTTACCGGCTTAAAGGACGTAAGGAAAAATGCAGGATAGCTGCCCGCCAGCAAACCTGTGATGAGCACTAATGACACTATATATATCCATGTATCCACGTGCAGGAACACACTTGCTGAAAGCTCCTTGTTCGATAATTGATTAAAAGCGGGCAATACGAGTACTACTAAAGACACCGCAATAAGCGAAGCAAACAAACTATATATTATCGCCTCTGTAATAAATTGCCAGATCAATTGCTTACGCATAGAACCCAAAACCTTGCGGATCCCTACCTCTTTTGCCCTTTTTGCCGATTGCGCTGTTGAAAGGTTCATAAAATTTACGCAAGCCAGCAACATTATAAACAAAGCTATTGCCGAAAAAATATAAACATACTTTATATCAGCCTGCTCGAAATACCGTGTACCAACGTTAGCAGAATACAAGTGCAAATCGGCAAGCGGCTGTAATTTCAGATCCCATTTACCACCTTTTCTTTTAAACTCATCCCAGGGCTGCCCAATGCGTTTAAAAGCGCTCGCAGCCTGTTGTGCCACCATAATTGGGAACTTGCTTTCCAGTTTAGCAATGCTTGCCGGATCATTGGCGACATTAGCACGCAATTTCACATAAGTGCTGGTTTGCAGCCAAACCCAGCTCCAGCTAAAATGCTGAACGGGCCATACGCTGGCTGTATTTTGCAGCATTTCAAATTGCAATGATGATTCTTTGGGAATATCTTTTAGAA
>CAZZUU010000213.1:0-7163 GCA_964657275.1 uncultured Mucilaginibacter sp.
CAAAAATAGAAGGGGCAGAATCAGGCGCCGATATCTATTTATCAAAACCTATCAGCATAAATTTACTGTTATTAACAGTAAAAAACGTCTTCGAGCAGCAGCAGAAGCAAAAAGACCGTTATTTAAATGATTATTACGCAGAGGCTAAAGGGCTGGTCAATTCTACTAAAGACAGGGAGTTTATAGATAGATTAACCCAGATCATTGAGTCGCAACTGGTTAATCCCGAACTTGATGTGGAATTTTTGTGCAATGAGATATACATGAGCAAAACCAAACTATATCAAAAAATAAAGGGCATTACGGGGCAATCGATAGCCGAATTTGTACGGACATTCCGATTGAAAAAGGCCATACAGATTATGACACACGAAGATGTGTTATTAACTGACGTAACCTATCGTGTGGGTTTTATGGATGCCTCCTACTTTAGCCGCGTGTTTAAAAAGGAATACGGGAAAACCCCCACTCAATTTCTACAGGACATAAAAAAAACGCACAAATAAAAAACGATTCCGTACTGTTGGATAGTGAATCCAATTGGCAATAAACAGGATTGTATCGTGATTGTTGCCTTAATAGGTATGAAATAATCAATAAGCCTAAATATCTGACCAATTCTACCAATTATTCATTCCGATTTATCATTCATTTGTTTGTTGTAATCAAAACCGAACAGGCCTTACATCATTTTCAATGATGTAAAGTTGTGCGACAGATTTTGCCAACCACTTAACCAATTATTCAAATGAACACCCATCTTAGGAATAAAATTCAGTATTTTATTTTGCTGCTATCCTCACCACTTATTATAGGAGCACTCTTTTTTGCATTTAAGCCCGCAATTGTTAAACCGCATATACATTTCGATAAAATTTTAGGTGCAGATATTTCTTTTCTTCCACAACTCGAAGAATCAGGGCATAAATTTTATGACAACGGTATTCAAAAAGATGCCATTCAGCTATTAAAAGATCATGGCTTTAACTATATCAGGCTGCGCATATTTAATAACCCCACTTCAGACAGCGGTTATTCAAAAAAAGGATATTGCGACCTTGAAAGCACAAAGAAAATGGCCCTCCGTATAAAGGCAGCAGGAATGGGGTTTTTGCTCGATTTTCATTACAGTGATAATTGGGCCGATCCGGGCAAGCAACATAAACCTGCGGCATGGAAACACGCTGATTTTCAGCAACTGCAGGATTCATTAAAAGCATTTACAAAAAACACACTGCTGGCGTTAAAAGAACAAGGAACATTGCCCGACATGGTGCAGGTTGGTAACGAAATTAATCATGGCATGTTATGGCCTGACGGAACGACTAAACACCTGGATACATTGGCCGCTTTTTTTAAGGCAGGTATTGCCGGTGTACGGAGTGTGGATAAATCTGTTAAGGTAGTACTTCATATTGCCTGTGGCGGCGAAAACAGTGAATCAATTTATTTTGTGGATAACATGCTTAAGCGCGATGTTAAATTCGATATTATCGGCGAATCTTACTATCCGAGGTGGCATGGCATACCCGATAGTTTAAAACGAAACATCACTGATTTAACCACCCGGTATAAACAAGACGTGCTAATAGTTGAATATTCGCAAAACAAACAAGTGGTTAACGATATCGCGTTTTCGATACCCGGAAATAAGCTAAAAGGAACTTTTATCTGGGAGCCCCTTAACACCGGCGAACCGGCATTTGACCGGGACGGCAATGCTAATGAATTTATGAAAACCTATTCTGATATTAGCAGGCAATATAACATCAAACAATAATAATCTAATAAGCTATTTTTCAACTAATTACAATATTATTTATTCTATATGAAGGGTTTTTTTCTTTACTTTTTACTGATATTTATTAACGTTTTACCATCGAACGCTCAAAAAAAGCAAGCATCCATTATCGATTTTAACAAGGATTGGGAATTTGTAAAAGATATTGACAGCACAAGTAATCCACAATCATTAAGCGGTACAAGTAGTCAAAATATATCCTGGGAAAAAATATCGCTGCCGCACACCGCCCGTATAGAACCGGTTCAAAAAGTAGAAGAACAATGGCAGGGCACCTGTTTTTACCGTAAATTTTTCACCATTGCAGCAACAGACAAGGACAAGCACATCGCCTTGAAATTCGATGCAGCTATGAACGACGCCGATGTGTATTTAAATGGCCAACACATATTTAAGCATATCGGTGGTTTTCTGCCTTTTTATATTGATATATCAAACAAAGTAAAACCCGGAAAACAAAATTGCATACTGGTAAAATTAAAAAACGTGGATAACCCTGTTATTCCTCCCGGGAAGCCGATAAAAGATCTGGACTTTAACTTTTACGGCGGTATCTATCGCGATGCCTGGTTAATTGTAAAAGACAAGCTGTATATAAGCGATGCTGTTGAGGCTAACCATGAAGCGGGTGGCGGCATATTGATACACGATGAAGAAGTTACTGCTAAAACCGCTAAATTATTAGTTAAGACGGAACTGAATAATGATTATAATTATTCAAAAAAAGCGACCTTAAGAATAGTTTTAACCGATAACACCGGAAAAGAAATAGCCACGTCATCATCAAAAGAACAAGCGATCAGCGCAAATAATTTTGGCACTTTTAGTGAAACTCTTACAGTTAATTCACCTGAATTATGGTCGCCAAAGCACCCCTATTTATATCATCTCAGCGTTCAGGTTTTTGAAAACGGAAAGAAAGTTGACGAGCAAATCATCAAAACCGGCATAAAAACTATTAAATTTATACAGGGTGGTTTTTATTTGAACGGCAAAAAATTAAATATCGTCGGAACTAACCGCCACCAGGAATACCCTTACATTGGTTACGCGCTTTCGGACAATGCTCAGTACCGCGATGTATGGAAAATAAAGCAAGCCGGGTTTAATTTTGTACGGTGCTCCCATTACCCCCCTTCCCCGGCTTATTTAGATGCGTGTGATGAGTTAGGCATCATGGTAATGGACGCTATACCAGGATGGCAGTTTTTTGGCGGACAGAAATTTCAGCAAAACAGTTTTCAAAATGTTAAGGATATGATCCATCGTGACCGTAACCATGCTGCTATTGTTTTGTGGGAAGCATCATTAAACGAAACCGATATGGCCAAGCCGTTTATGGATACTACCAATTACATCGTTCATCACGAACTTCCATTTAAGGATGTCTTTTCAACCGGATGGATGGATTACGCCTTTGATGTGTTTAATCCCGCAAGGCAGCACCTTAAAGCTCCGGATTATTGGAAAAAATATGATCACCCAAAACCTTTGTTAATCGCGGAATATGGCGACTGGGAATACTATGCACAAAATGCAGGCTTTAATCAAAAAGAATATGCCGGATTAAAAAGTGAGGAACGCAACTCCAGGCAGCTAAGAACAGATGGACAGCGAAGGTTATTGCAACAGGCGCTAAATTTTCAGGAGGCCCATAATGATAACTTATATGGCCCTGGTGTTGGCGATGTAAACTGGGTGATGTATGATTACAAAAGAGGCTACGCTTCGGACCTGGAAACATCTGGTATTATGGATATTTTCAGGCTGCCTAAATTTAGCTTTTATTTTTATCAGAGCCAGAACGGACCCAAACCAGATGACAAAGGATTTGGAAAACCTATGTTGTTTATAGCAAACTATTGGAACGACCCGGAGCAAAAGACAGTTAGAATATTCAGCAATTGTGATAAGGTAGAGCTATTTTTAAACGGTAAATCTTTAGGCAGTCAAAAGCCGGATACCGACGGTTATTCTAAAAACCTAAAGCACCCTCCCTTCACATTTTATCCGGCGAAATACGAAGCAGGAACACTTACGGCGAAAGGATATATCAACGGCAAAGCTCTGATCACACAAAGCGTAACCACTCCGGCGAATGCTTATAAAATTGAGCTCAAGGCCGATTTGAGCGGCAAGCAGTTAGTTGCCGGAAAAAATGACGTGATATTTATCTATGCTTATATTGCCGATAAAAACGGCACATTGGTTCCTAATGCTGCTGATAACCTAAGTTTTTCTGTTGAAGGTAACGCTTCTATTGTTGGAGGAAACAAAATAAAAGCGGAAGCAGGGATAGCAACTATTCTTTTAAAGGCCGGTGACAAACCCGGTAAAATAAAAATAAAAGCGACTGCAGATGGACTCATGACAGGTGATTTTTTTTATACCACAAAATGAATTTGTACCGCAAGTAATTTAGTAGATTTGGTTTCTAAAGCTATCAAACCAATTAATATCACTTATAATTAATAGTTACGTCGGTTATAAAGTTCTCCTTTATGCGGAATTTCCTTTTGTTATTTTTACTTATTCCCTGCTTCGCATTTTCTTCCGCAAAAACGGATAGTTTATTTGATCAGCTTAATAATGAATTAAGCAATAAAACTAACTATGATAAGCAGAAAGAGCAAACTATACAAAACCTTAAAAACGCTCTTAACGCATCCTCCTCAAAGGGCCTTCAATTGCAGTTTAACCTTTGTAACCGGCTGTATGATGAATATAAAGCCTATCAATATGATTCTGCGTACACTTATGCCACCAAAATGCTGGATATCAGTCTCGAACTGAAAGACAAATCAAAATATGATTACAGCAAAGTTAAGATCGGCTTTATATTTTTATCCTCGGGGATGTTTAAGGAAGCCTTTGACAATTTAAAGGGCCTTAATATCAAGGCATTGGACGATACCGTTCAAATTGAATACTATTCGTTACTGACGCGTGCTTATTACGATTTGGCGAGCTATGATAATGACAAGCACTATACAATCTCATACAACGAATTGGCCAATAAGTATATCGATTCCGCAATCGCGCTAAGCAAACCTGAGTCTTACAATAAGTTATACCTTGCCGGTTATAAAAAATTAAAGAACGGCCAGGTCGCTGAAGCTACGGCTGATTTTATTTCTCTTTTGAATGCACATAAACTAACTACGCATCAAATAGCCATTGTAGCCTCGACCTTGGGCAATATATATGCAAAAACCAAAAACCACCAGGAATGTATCGCCCTTTTAATAAGGGCCACCATTGCCGACATAAAAACTTCCACAAAAGAAACAGTTGCTTTGTTTTGGCTTGCCCAGCTGCTTTATAAAGACGGAGACATTGAGAAATCATACATATACCTTCAAGCTGCATTGGAAGACGCAGATTTCTACGGTGCACGGCAGCGTAAAATTCAGATTGGTACGCTGCTACCCATCGTTTCATCAGAAAAACTGAATTATACCGAACGCGAAAAGAAACGTTTCCTCATCTACCTTGGTTCCACTACCACTTTAGCGTTACTGGTTATAATTGTGTCTATCCTGCTGTTTAAACAACTGAATAAACTGAAGATAAAAGAGAAAATCATCGACGATAAGAATATTCAGCTTGAGAAAATCAATGAAAAACTAATCGAAGGCACAAAGATCAAAGAAGAATATATCGGCTATTTTTTTGATGTAATATCAGGCTATATTTTGCAACTGGAAAAGCTCAAGCGGACCATCGATATGAAGCTTTCTGTAAAAAAATATGAAGATATACAGATCATCATCGACAGGATCAATATCAAAAAAGACCGGGATAAATTGTTTTACACCTTTGATCATGTGTTTATTAAGATATTCCCCAACTTCATCGCCGATTTTAATGCCTTGTTTCATAAGGAAGATCAGATATGGCCTAAAGATGATGAGGTACTTACAACCGACCTTCGGATTTTTGCACTAATACGCATGGGCATTGCAGATACGGAAACCATTGCCAAGATATTGGAGTACTCTGAAAAAACCATCTACGTGTACAAAATGCGTATGAAAGCGAAAGCTATTAACCCCGGTGATCAGTTCGATCACGATATTATGGCTATAAAGGCTGTAGACGGCAAGTAATAGATTGCCATTTTCATAAAAAACCCGCTTAATTTATCGCCTATTCTGCCGATTTAATAATTTTTCGTAAGAAAAAATGAAAATTTCATTTAAATTTTTTTTAATTACATTATTTTTAACTATTTGATTATCAACTATATAATAAAAATAAATGGCGTTTTTTTTTATATTTTTTTTATACAAATAGGTTACTCCTTTAACTCCTCACAAATTTGTATTGTAATTAAAGCCAGAACAAAAAGCACCGGTTGCATTGTTTGAAGGCCTTAATTGCAAATAACAAAAAGCCAATTATAAATTTCGTGAATGCGGTGTAGCTATTAACTAATGGTTTAATGCAGCACAATACCAACGAACCTACTACCTGGTTACCAATAATAAACTGACCTCATTATTTATAACTAATTGTACAAGAAATATGACTGATTTTACATTTCCGTAGAGCGCTTTTTACATAAAATTGTTTCGTGCTAATTGTACCCCCGTATGCCAATTTACGGGTAAAACGCAAAAGAACGCATCGCGTTTTTGAGTTACTAATTAACCTGATAAACAAATGTTTAAATCGATCGATATGATAAAATACCCTACGTAATCTATTGCCCCTCACAAGGCAAATTAAACCCTTACTCTTTTATCAACCGGTAAAAGCTTGTAAACCACCAATATAAATATTAGGCTTTGAACACTATCCAAAATCAAAAGATATGAGAAAATTTTTTACGAAACCGTACTTACTCATTTGCGCATTTGTGATGCTAACCAGCGCTGCCTTTGCCCAAACTGCAATTATTACGGGAAAGATTGTAGATGAAACCAATCAACCCCTCCCCGGCGCTGTTGTTACCGTAAAAGGCACACATAATGGCGCGCCTGCAGATGTGCAGGGAAATTTCCGGCTATCGGGCGTTCCTTCCGGCGCGGTAACCCTGGTGGTAACCTTTATAGGCTACCAAACAATTGAAAAAGCCATAACCGCAACGGGCAATACTTCTATTAACTTTAACATGGTAACCGGCGCACAAGGCTTAAATGAAGTAGTAGTTATCGGTTACGGTACAGCAAGGAAAAAAGATCTTACCGGATCAATTGCAGTGGTAAGCTCAAAAGATTTTAACACGGGCGCGATAACTACTCCCGAACAATTAATACAGGGAAAAGTAGCGGGTGTATCTATCATTACAAACGGCGGCGCTCCGGGCGCCGGAAGCACCATTCGTATTCGTGGTGGTGCATCTGTAAGCGGTAGCAAC
>CAZZUU010000214.1:0-7161 GCA_964657275.1 uncultured Mucilaginibacter sp.
ATTCCCTTCGCGTCTTTTGTCCGGAATCGCAATTTCCCGCTCACCATTAATATAGGAAGTTGTGAGGGTGTGTGCTTTCATCAATTCGGCAGGTGTGCCTTGTGCAACTATCTCCCCGCCGTGCACACCGGCTGCCGGGCCCATGTCAATAACATGGTCGGCATGCAATATCATATCTTTATCGTGCTCAACTACCAATACGGTATTACCCAGGTCGCGCAGGTTTTTTAAGGCATTGATGAGGCGCTCATTATCCCGTTGGTGCAGGCCGATGCTTGGCTCATCCAAAATGTACATCACGTTCATTAGCTGCGAGCCGATTTGCGTAGCCAGCCTGATACGCTGCGCCTCGCCGCCGGACAACGTTTTTGCCGTACGGTCGAGCGTTAAATAGCTTAAGCCCACATCCAGCAAAAACACAATCCTTGCCCTTATCTCTTTTAATATTTCTTTTGCGATAACGTTTTGACGTTCGGTTAGACGATCTTCCAACCCGGTAAACCATCCCTGTAGGGTGATGATGTCCATGCAGGCCAGCTCGAAAATATTTTTATCATCGACTTTAAAATGCAGCGATTCTTTTTTTAACCTTGCGCCGTCACAAACCGGGCAGGTTTTTAACACCCGGTAATTTTCCATGTCGTCCATGCCCTCTTCCCCGCGACGCTCCTGCTGCTCTTCCAGCATTCGTATGATGCCGTCAAAAGTCACCTGGTAGCTTTGAACATTCCATTTATTATATTCAACCGCCACGGTGATCATTTCATTTGTCCCGTTAAGGATAATATCTAAATGATCTTTTGATAGTTTTTCAATTGGGGTGGACAATGCAAACTCATATTTTTTGGCAAGTGCTTTTAACACCTGGAATATCCATGTCTCGCGATATTCACCTAAAGGCGCAAGTCCCCCGTTTAAGATGCTCAGTTTAGGATTGGGTATCACCGAGGCTTCATCTACTTCAAAAATATAACCCAGCCCGGTACATTTTTCGCAAGCGCCATAAGGCGAATTGAAAGAAAAAGTATTTGGCTGCGGCTCATCATAGGAAATGCCCGAAACCGGGTCCATTAAATATTTACTGTAATAGAAAACGTTATTATCTTTATCTGCAATCCTGATGATGCCTTTAGCGATCTTCAGTGCCGCCTGGATAGAAGTGTAGAGCCTTTTGCTATCCTTTTCGCTGATCGCCAGCCTGTCCACAACGATATCGATATCGTGTATTTTATAGCGGTCTACCTGCATTTTAGGCTCAACATCCGCAATAGCGCCATCAATCCAAACCTTTAAATAGCCTTGCTTGCGTATCTGCTCAAAAAGCTCCCTATAATGCCCCTTACGGGCCTTCACCACCGGGGCAAGGATATTAACGGGTTGGCCGTCAAATTTCTCAAATATGGTTTTAAGGATTTGATCTTCCGACATCCGCTCCATCTTTTCGCCGCTTACATAGGAGTAAGCTTCCCCGGTACGGGCAAAAAGCAGGCGCATAAAATCATATATCTCGGTAATAGTACCAACGGTTGAACGCGGATTTTTACTGGTAGTTTTTTGCTCGATGGCAATAACGGGACTTAACCCCGATATTTTATCAACATCAGGTCGCTCCATTCCCCCCATAAACTGGCGGGAGTAAGCCGAAAAAGTTTCCATGTAACGGCGCTGGCCCTCGGCATAAATAGTATCAAACGCCAGCGACGATTTTCCACTGCCGCTTAAGCCGGTAATTACCACCAGCTGGTTGCGGGGAAAAGAAACATCGATATTTTTTAAATTATGTACGCGGGCCCCGTAAACTTCAACTTCGTTTTGCTCGCCCAGGTCAACAGGTTTTGTAATCATCAAGAATTTTCAAACAACAAAAGTAATGAAAAAAGGCCGGTCTCTTATCCAGATACCGGCCCCAAAGTGCTCCGTAATGTAACCCGAAGGTCAGAAATTACAATTAGTTAAAGTTGGGTAATCCAAATGGCTGCAGGTTGGTAAATTTAACGCTGGTGTAATAGTCTTTATACCCATATTTCTTTGGCTGACTGATAATTGCCTTCATAGCAATAAGATCATACACATAAGCGCCGGTTTCACGGTTCAGGTGCATGCGGAAGTAATTATCCTCTTTTTGTCTGTTTATTGCCTTTTCAAGCTTTATTGATCCGTTATTGTAGGCGGCTGCGGCCAACGTCCAGCTATTAAACTCAACATATAATTCTTTAATGTATATACAAGCCGCAATTGTGGACTTTCGGATATTTTTGCGCTCGTCAATTCCATGCCCAACCTTTAGTCCGTATGTACGTGCGGTGCCCGGCATAAACTGCCATAAACCTTTTGCGCCCCTTATAGAAGTTCCTTCACACAAACCTGATTCAACTAAAGGAATATACTTAAAATCGTCAGGAATACCATAAGCGCTTAAAATAGGCTCAATAATCGGAAATAATTTTTCTGCTTTATTTTGAAGTACATTGGATTGAACAAAGCAAAAATTATGTTTTCGTAAAGACCGCTGCAACTTGCGGCTCACCGCGGCATCATTAACGGGCAGGGCTTCATCAGCAAAGCTGTAATCAATTTCGGTATCGGTATTTTGAAAGATTAAACTGGCAATGCGGGGGCGTAATTTGGTGGTTTTTCTGGCTTTATGATGAGCCCTTGTACCATAAATATTAAGCCCTGAAATGATAACCATCACCACTATTACGGAGCACGTAATTAAGCGTCTCTTAGTCATTTCTTTTTTATCCATAAGTAATACATTTGGTAGAATGTGCTGCAAAGGTAAACTATATGGGGCACATTATCAAATACTTATGTTTTCGGGGCTTTTGAAAACTTTGGTTTTTGGTTCAAAAACGGGCTTTAAAAGCGTGAGGCGCAGTTTTTGAACCGGTTAAAAAAATTATAAATCCGGGCCAAAAAACAGTAACTTTGCCCCTCACGCTGTGAAAGCGTTAACTCAAAAAATATGGCATTTAGCAAACCAGGGAACAGTCGCGATGGCAAGTCCGGCAGATCATCAAACAGGACCACCAAAACAGGTGACAGGCCAAAAAGATCACCCTCCTCAACAAGAAATTCTTCACCCGGTTTTGATAAATCCGGAAGCACACCAGGAAAGAAATATAACAGCGAACGATCAGGAGAAAAGAAATCTTTTTCATCTGCCGGAGGAAAGCGTTTTGAAAGCAGGGAAGGTGGTGACGATAAACCGGCCAGCAGTTTCAGCGCAAGCGCGAAGAAATCTTTTTCACCAAAAAGCAGGCCATATAGCGGTCGCCCTTCGGATGCGGGCGATTCATTAGGCGATAGAAAACCATTTGCTTCCAAAGGAAGGCCATATACCGGCAGAACGGCCGACAATGATCCAAGGCCGGCAAAAAATTTCGGGAGCGAAAGGACGGGCGATAAAAAACCATTTACATCACGCGCCAAATCATCACCCGGTTCGTTTGGCGCTGATGACAGGCCAAAAAGAAGCCCCGGTAGCTATCGGGATAGCGGCGAGCGGACGGGCGATAAAAAGCCGTTTACGTCACGAGGTAAATCGTCGGGATCATTTGGTTCTGATGACAAACCAAAAAGAAGTTTTAGCGGCGACCGGGCAGGCAGTGAACGTACCGGCGATAAAAAGTTTGGTGCCAGGCCACCGGCAGGCAGCGGCTTTAAAAGAACCGCCGGCGATAAACCTTATGATGCCGACAGGCCCCAGCGGCCAAAGCCAAAATATGATAAGATAACCCCTGATCTGGATAGCCCTGCAAAAACCTTACGCGGCCGTAAAAAAGGGCCTGAGAGTAAGGATTCAGGATTGATCAGGCTTAACCGATATATTTCAAACGCAGGGATATGCTCTCGCCGTAAGGCTGACGAATTGATAGCCGCCGGTGTAGTTGCCGTAAATGGGGTTGTGATTTCGGAGCTGGGCCATAAGGTAGACCCACAAAAAGATGAGATAAAATACAACGGCGAAACGCTGAAACGCGAGAAGATGGTGTATGTGTTGTTAAATAAACCCAAAGATTATATCACTACAACGGAGGATCCGCAGGAAAGGCGTACCGTAATGCACCTGGTTGAAAAAGCCAGTAAAGAACGCATTTACCCGGTAGGTCGGCTCGACAGGAACACAACCGGGCTGCTTTTGATGACGAATGATGGTGATTTGGCAGATAAGCTTTCTCATCCGCGTAACAATATTGTTAAACTTTACCAGGTTGAACTCAATAAAAGCCTTACCCAGGGCGACCTGAATAAAATTGGTTTTGGAATTGAGCTGGAGGATGGTTTAATAAAACCCGATTCCATATCTTATGTATCCGGCGGTTCAAAAAGAGAAATAGGCATACAGATACACAGTGGAAAAAATCGCATTGTACGCCGTATTTTTGAACATTTAGGTTACGAAGTAGTAAAACTAGATAGGGCGGTGTACGCCAATCTCACCAAAAAAGACCTGCCCCGCGGCCGCTGGCGCTTCCTTGAGGAAAGCGAAGTGATACAGTTGAAGCATTTGATTTAGTTGATTAGAGGCTGGAGATTAGAGGTTAGTTGTTAGAAAAGGCATAGTAAATTTCCTGCTAATCACTAATCTCTAACCTCCAATCACTATTTTTTCGACTCCAATTACTATCTTGCGGCTTATAACCAATTTATCCGGCAATGAAAAAATTCCTGTTAATAATAGCACTGGTTTTCCCGGTGCTTATCCATGCGCAGCATAAAAAAAAGGCTCCATCTACTTATGACTTGCTTATCGGTACATATACCGGCGGGCAGAGCAAGGGTATTTATGTTTATCGCTTTTATGTGGAGACCGGTAAACTGGCCTATTTGAATGAAATTGATGATGTAGCCAATCCGTCATACCTTTGTGTTTCTGCTAACAATAAATTTGTTTATGCAGTAAATGAAGGTGGTAAAGGCGGTGAGGTTAGTGCTTTCACTTTTGAACCAAAGGTAGGTAAACTGGAAGCTATCAATAAACAGCCCTCGGTTGGTGCAGGCCCTTGTTATGTGTCGGTTGATAAAGCGCAGAAAAACGTATTCGTGGCCAATTATACTGGTGGCAGCCTGAATGTTTTTCCATTGAATAAAGACGGTTCGCTTGGCGCGATAGCACAGGTTATAAAGGACGAAGGGCATGGCGTGAATAAAGAAAGGCAATCAGAGCCGCATGTGCATACCGCAATATTGAGCCCGGATGAAAAATATCTTTTATACACCGATCTGGGTACAGATAAAGTTAATATTTACCGCTACCATGCTTCGCGGCCGCAACCATTAAGCCCGGCATCACCTTCATTTGTGAGTGTAAAAGACGGATACGGCCCGAGACACCTAGCTTTCTCGAACGATAAAAAATACGTTTACCTGTTACAGGAAATGGGTTCAGCAGTGAACGTTTATGATTACGATAACGGTAAATTAAAAGAGAAGCAATCCATTTCGGTATTACGTGATGGATTTACAGGCAAAACCGGTGCCGCAGCTATTCACATATCCCCTGACGGCAGATTTTTATATGCTTCCAACCGTTTGGAAACTAATGAAATCACTGTATTCGCTATTAACGCTGAAACCGGAGAGTTAACCCTTGTTGAACATGTGCCAACCTACGGAAAAGACCCCCGCGATTTTGCAATAGACCCAACAGGCAAGTTTTTGCTGGCGGCTAATCAAAACAGCGACAATATTTTGGTTTACCGAATTAATACGGAAACGGGTAAGTTAACAAGAACAGGGAATACCGTTACGATAGGAAACCCAGTGTGTTTGAAATTTACGGCAGCAGAATAATGTTGAGGCAAACGGTCAAAGGCGGAAGGTAAAAGGTTGTTTTAAACCCTTGGCCTTTCGCCCTTCATCTAAATTACTTTCTCTTTCGTCCGTTCGATTACTTCCATATAATAATCTTCGTAAGCCGGGAGTATCCTGGCGAGATCAAATTCTTTGGCGCGGCTGAGTGCATTGTCTTTAAATAATTGCAGTCTTTTTTCGTCTTCCAAAATGTAAATTGCCTGTTCGGCCATACCGTCGACATCACCTACATCTCTCAGAAAACCGGTTACACCTTCGACGTTTAACTCGGGCAAACCGCCTGCGTTTGAGCTGATCACCGGCACTTTACAAGCCATAGCTTCTAATGCTGCCAAACCGAAGCTTTCCGATTCTGATGGCATTAGAAAAAGGTCGGATACTGATAATATTTCTTCAATGGCATCCTGCTTACCCAAAAAACGGACATCATCCCAAACCCCTAAATCGCGGCAGAGCTGCTCGCAATAGGAACGCTCCCCCCCATCGCCCACCATCAGTAATTTTGCCGGTATCCGTTTAATTAATTTGGCAAATATTTTAACGACATCTTCGGTGCGTTTTACTTTACGGAAGTTAGATGTATGCACGACGATCTTTTCGCCAAAAGGCGCTATTGCCCTCTTAAAATGATCTTTAGCCTTAAGACTAAAACGATTAAGATCAATAAAGTTAGGGATCACTTTAATATCGTTTTCAATTTCAAAAAACTTATAAGTATCGCTTCTTAAATGTTCAGATACCGCTGTAACGCCATCGGATTTATTGATAGAGAAAGTAACAACAGGTTTAAATGTTCGATCGCGGCCAACAAGGGTGATATCGGTGCCATGCAGCGTAGTCACTACCGGGATATAAATACCATAAGTCAGCAATATCTGCTTCGCCATAAAGGCAGCAGAGGCATGCGGAATGGCATAATGCACATGCAGGATATCTAATTTCTCAAAACGCACCACATCAACCAAACGGCTGGCTAATGCCAGTTCATAAGGCGGAAAATCAAAAAGGGGATAGTTAGAAACCGAAACTTCGTGATAAAATAAATTTTCGGAGAAGAGATCCAACCGTGCAGGTTGGTTATAGGTTACAAAATGAACCTGGTGCCCGCGATCGGCAAGGGCCTTGCCCAGCTCTGTCGCAATAACACCGCTTCCGCCGAAAGTTGGGTAACAAACTATTCCGATTTTCATTATTTAACAGGTTGTGGTTGTAGTAATGAAACTACCATGCGCGGCCTACGTTTTTCATAATAAATGCACATGATAGTTTCACTGTTGCAAGTTTAACAGCAATTTACGGAATTAGTGTTAAGCGGATGTAAAATGATTGATGGTAGTTCGG
>CAZZUU010000215.1:0-7159 GCA_964657275.1 uncultured Mucilaginibacter sp.
AATTGCCCAAAGGCTTTGCCAACTTTGATGAATACCTTATTGCTTCGCTGGAGCGCACCATTGTACAAACCGGTGTTAAGGTAATCATCGTTGATAACCTTACCTATCTGCGTAACGAAACCGAGCAGGCCAAAAACGCTTTAAGCCTGATGAAACGCCTTAAAGCGCTTAAAAACCGTTACGGCCTTAGTATGCTGGCACTGGCACATACGCCCAAGCGCGATTTAAGCCAGCAGATAACCGGCAACGATTTGCAGGGCAGTAAAATGCTGATGAACTTTTGCGACAGTGCATTTACCATTGGCCAAAGCAGTACCAATGCCGAGCTGCGCTACCTTAAACAAATAAAGCAGCGTAATACCGAGCAGGTGTACGGCTACGGCAACATTTGCCTTTGCAAGGTTGATAAGCCCCAGAACTTTTTACAGTTTGAGTTTGTGAGTTATGGTAACGAAATAGACCATCTGCGCAAAGCCAGCGAACGCCTGAATGAAGGCCAGATGGAGCGGGCTGTACAGCTGAAGCTGGAAGGCAAAACCCTGCGCGAAATTGGTAAAGAAATGGGAATCTCCTACCAAAAGGTGGACCGCCTGCTAAAAGCCCAGGCTTCCAAAGCCTGATCTTGTCCGTCCGTTCGGCAGGTACACTACTTCCGAACGGACGGACAAAACACAAACTCCGATTTGTCATTGCGAACGAAGCAATCTCGTCGCATGCATCGCCGATATGCATGCCGCCACGCATGTTCGTTAGCACGGCTACGAGATTGCCGCGTCGTTCCTCCTCAATGACAAATAGGTTCAAACCCGCCACCCGCAACACACCCCACACATACACGCCACCCGCCACTCAACCCCCGCACCACACATGCACCGTTTTGTACTGCAACCTTACAAAAGCCCGGCAAGCCGCTTTCGCTGCCCGCAATGCCTGCACAACCGCCGCACCTTTACCCGCTATATCGACCTGGAAACCGACAGCCATTTAGCCGACCACGTTGGCAAATGCGACCGCGAATACCAATGCGGCTACCATTACACCCCGCGCCAATACTTCGCCGAAAACCCCGGCGATGAGCGCCTGCGGCACGAAAAGGTTCGCGATACCACACCCGCGAAAGATCAATTTAACCAGCTGCCCGCCAATTTAGTGACCGAAAGCACGCTGCAAAGCGCCTACTTCGATAATAATTTTATCCAGTTCCTCGCCCCGATTTTCGGCTGGAAAACCCTCATGAAGGCCGCCCAACAATACCGGATAGGCACCGCCAAACACTGGCACGGCGCAACCGTTTTTTGGCAGATAGACACCAAAGGCCGCGTACGCACCGGTAAAATTATGCTGTACGACGAAGCCACCTGCAAGCGGGTGAAAAAGCCGTTTAACCATATTGCGTGGGTGCATACGTTGCTGAGTCCTAAGTCGAAAGTCTTAAGTCTTGAGTCGCAGCTGACTTCGGACTTAAGACTTTCGACTCAAGACTTCCTCCTAAGACAATGCTTCTTTGGAGAACACCTCCTACCCCTTCACCCCACCAAACCCGTAGGCATAACCGAAAGCGAAAAAACCGCTGTGATGGCCAGCATCCTGATGCCCCAATTTGTCTGGCTGGCGGCAGGTGCACTCAACGGCCTCGACGAGCGCAAATGCCGGGTGCTGAAAAACCGCGAAGTGGTGCTGTTTCCCGACGTAGGCGCTTACCACCACTGGACCGAATGTGCCCGCAGCCTCAACCTCAAAATACCAACCGCCACCTTTACCGTACACCAGGAAATGGAACGCACAGCAACCCCTGAAGAACGTGCCACTGGCGCGGATATGGCGGATAGGTGGATTGAGGAGTGGTTGGAGGAGATGGGAAGTATCAAGTAGCTAGTATCGAGTAGCAAGTAAGCAGGAGCCGGTGCTTACATCGTAAGTCGCGTTTGCGCTTTGGTTAACATGTTAAGCTCGCACTTGAAGTGGAAATTGACGCGCATCAAGTTGTGATATGTGGAGCTTTAATTATATATTAGCTTGCTAAACCTAAAGCAATGAAATTTTTCGATGAACATAAATCTATTCTGGAAAACCTATATTTATTAAGTGGCCCTATAATTGCCCTGTTTGGTTTTTTTATTTTCAGACAAATTTCATTAGCCAAGGAACAGATAATTATAGCGAAAGGTCAGTTAGAGGAGGCTCAAAAACAACTTAAAATATCCTCAAAAAGAGATTCGATAAAATTAGCTGCGGAGCAGATTTATTTTTTATTGAATGATATTGTAAAGCATTCAAATGATTTTTATTTAAAACGGACCGCCGCCAATATTGACTTAATTGAAATACCCACTAAGGTGTTTGAATTCGATGACATAAAAAAGGTTATAAAAGATAAAAATCCAAAAGAATATATTGATAAACTTTTGACGACTGGCACTGACTTTCTGTTGATACTAAATCTTTTGGAAACATTTGCTACGTATTTCATCCAAGAAGTTGCCGACGAAAACGTTGCATTTGAAGCGGTTGGTGCAACTTACTGTTCAATTGTTGAACAACATAGCTATATCTTGTCGGCTGTTAGGAAAGGGAAAAAAGATAAGCCTCGGACAAATTTTTCTAATCTTATAAAACTTTACAATATATGGTCTGATAGATTAGAAAGCATAGATATGACTATGGAAAAAGAGATATTTGAAAATGAATATAAAGCTAAAATGGCTAAAATGAATAATGAGTTAAGTAAGAAAGAAAAGAAACCGATAAAACCCTTGGGAACAGAATAATACTCCTCTCCTCCTCTCCTCACCTTTCGCGCGAGTCTGCCGGGCAAAGGCAAGCTGGCGAAGACGACTCGTGTGCTTTAGGTATGTCGCAAACTATCCTAACTTATCTTGTCCGCCCGTCTGAATTGATGTTAACCCCTTTTCTCGCGCGAGTCTGTCGGGCAAATGCAAGCGGGCAACGGCGACTCGTGTGCCTTAGGCCTGTCGCAAACTGTTCTACCCTGTCTCCTCCTCTCGCGCGAGTCTGTCGGGCAAAGGCAAGCGGGCAAAGGCGACTCGTGTGCTTTAGGTATGTCGCAAACTGTCCCACCCTGTCTCACCAAAAAAACGAACAGGACACTAACAAAGAATATGTCATGCTGTCTGCCTACCGGCGGATCAGCACCTCTCATGCTATTGACGTTTGCAAAGTATGCGACATGCCTGTTGGCGACCTTGTCTCGCGTTTACTTTGCATGTGGGGTGCCGAAATAAATTCGGCATGACGAACGGGTTGTCCCAACGAGATTGCCACACCGCCTCTCGGCAATGAAAAGGTTTATTAGGGGAGTTGGTGATAATGCTTACTTAATGGTACCCAAAAAGGGCATTTAATAAACCCGCGCTTTATTTTCTATATTAGATGAAAATCCACGGTATGAAAAAGCTCCTCTTACCCATCCTTTTTGCCTGCTCATTTTCAGCATTCGCGCAAACAAATTCATTAAAAGATCTAATCAGCAAAAAAGCTGATTCGCTGCAAAGCCAGGTCGTTACCTGGCGGCGTGATTTCCATGAACACCCTGAACTGGGCAACCATGAGTTTCGTACGGCGGGGATTGTCGCCAAATATTTGCAGTCGCTTGGGCTGGAGGTAAAAACAGGGATAGCAACCACGGGTGTAGTAGGCATTTTAAAAGGCGGCCATCCCGGTCCGGTTGTAGCATTGCGGTCTGATATGGATGCTTTGCCTATTACCGAGCGCACCGATGTCCCGTTTAAATCCACCGTTAAAACAACTTACATGGGCCAGGAAGTAGGTGTAATGCATGCGTGTGGCCATGACTCTCACATGGCGATGCTGATGGCTACCGCACAAATATTAACATCGATCAAAAGCCAATTGCATGGTACGGTAAAATTTATTTTCCAGCCGGCAGAAGAAGGATTGCCCCCCGGAGAAAAAGGTGGAGCCGAAGAAATGGTAAAAGAAGGTGTATTGGAAAACCCTAAAGTGGATGTTATTTTTGGGCAGCATATCCAGTCGTTCCAGCCGGTTGGTACTATTGCTTATCGGCCCGGCGGTGATATGGCCGCAGTAAATGATATGCAAATTATTGTAAAAGGCCGCGGATCGCACGGGGCTTACCCGTGGTCGGGGGTTGACCCGATTGTTACTTCGGCCGAGATCATTAACAGCCTGCAAACCATTGTGAGCCGTAATCTTCATATCACAGACAACCCGGCGGTAGTAACCATCGGCGCCATTAATGGCGGCAACCGTCAAAACATTATTCCTGAATCAGTAACCATGATTGGTACCATACGTACGTTTAGCGACGCGGATGAGAAAATGGTGATTGAGCGTATAAAACAAATAGCCACAAAAACCGCCGAGGCACAGGGCGCTACGGCCGAGGTTACTATACCCTATAGCGTTCATTACCCGGTAACTTACAACAACCCGGATTTGGTTGCCGAAATGCTCCCTTCGCTCCTGGCCACTGCCGGGATTAACAATACAGTGCTGCGGCATGGAGAAACAGGCGCCGAAGACTTTAGCTTTTATGAGCAAAAGGTGCCCGGTATTTTTATTCATCTTGGCGGGCTGCCCAAAGGGGCCGATCCGGTAAAAGCCCCCGCACACCACACCCCCGATTTTTATATCGATGAAAGCGGGTTTGCATTAGGGGTAAAGGCTTTGTGTGATTTGACTTTGGATTATATGATGGCGCATGGGAAATAATTGGTAATCCGGCTTGCTTATACGATAATAGCACTTGGCCCGGGTTGGGTGTCGTCCTGAGGTTCTCGAAGGAGCGCGCGAAGGCCTTGACCAACATGCTTAGCGTGTTCAACAGGCCGCCGCTCGCCGTGCTTCGAGAACCTCAGCAGGACACCCCTTTCTCCTTCGTGGTTTATCATCGGCCATTTATTCAGCAAATCATAAGTAATAACTGCCAATTTACTACCTTGGCATTTGTATTGTTAGTTTATTAGTGGATGAGACAAAAATTTTATGATACTGCTGTGAAGCAGGAAAAAGCTGTTTTGGTGGGTGTGATAACGCAGGGCGAAACAGATGAGCAGGCAAAAGAATATTTGGAGGAGCTGGAGTTTTTGGTTGCCACCGCAGGCGCCGAAACCGTAAAAAGCTTTACCCAAAAGCTGCAAAAGCCCGATAGGGCCACGTTTGTTGGCTCGGGCAGGTTAGAAGACATCAAAGCCTTTGTAACCGAAGAAGAAATTGATATGGTGGTTTTTGATGATGAGCTTACGCCGTCGCAACTACGTAATATCGAAAATGAACTGCAGGTAAAAATCCTCGACCGCAATAACCTGATACTGGATATTTTCGCCGGAAGGGCACAAACTGCCCAGGCAAAAACGCAGGTTGAACTGGCGCAGTTACAATATTTACTGCCCCGCCTTACCCGTTTATGGACCCACCTTGAGCGGCAAAAGGGTGGTATTGGTATGAGGGGGCCGGGTGAGTCGCAGATTGAGACCGACAGGCGTTTGATATTGAATAAAATAGACCTGCTGAAAGACAAGCTAAAACTTATTGATAAGCAAAATGCTACGCAGCGTAAAAACAGGTCGCAGCAGATAAGGGTAGCGTTGGTAGGTTATACCAATGTAGGTAAATCAACCATCATGAATATGATTGCCAAATCGGAAGTATTTGCCGAGAATAAGCTTTTTGCCACACTGGATACTACGGTGCGTAAAGTGGTGATTGAGAATGTTCCGTTTTTGCTTTCGGATACGGTTGGGTTTATTCGCAAACTGCCCCACAGTTTGGTAGAGTGCTTTAAATCAACCCTCGACGAGGTGCGCGAAGCGGATATATTGATACACGTTGTTGATATTTCGCACCCCAATTTTGAAGATCAGATACGCACGGTAAACGAAACGCTGAAAGAGATTGGTGCCATAGACAAACGGGTAATTACCGTTTTTAATAAGATAGATGCCTTTCAGCCCACACAGCACCAGGTGGATCAGCAAGCCGAACCTTTAACGTTGAACGATTTTGAGCATAGCTGGATGGCTAAGAATAATAGCCCCGCGCTGTTTATATCGGCTACGAAAAAAGAAAATATAGACGAGTTCAGGGAGCTGCTGTATGAGGAAGTAAAAGCGAAGCACGTGGAGCGCTATCCGTATGATCAACTGCTGTATTGATAGGAGTTTAATATCGAACACCAAATAACCAATGTTGATAATTCGATATTAATAACCTTAACGTTACCTTCAAACAAGCTCTTAATTATTCTTCAGTCCTATCTGGTGATGGGTATAATCAGTCAAAAACTCGTTGCTGATAAAAAAATCAATGCTGATTATCGACCTGGGGTCGCCGGTAAGGGCCGGGTTAGTTACCTGCGTAAAGTTATCGGTTAAACTGGTGACATACTGATAGCTAAATCCGCTTGCGGTAGTTAAACTAACAACAGAATTTGCCGGTAAGCTGATCGCGTTTTTTGCATTGGGGTCTTCTATGGTTGAAATAGCGGGAGTACCGGTATCAAACAATGCAGAAGCCGATGTGCTTTTACCGTTGTAGGTTATAGTAGCTGCAATTTCAGGCGAATCACCGCCGAAAGGCCCCGGCAAAAGCGGGTGCATCATAAATCCGTTTGAAGTAAGGTCGTTAGCTGTTAACCCTACAGTAAGCAATCCGGAAACAAATGTAGGGTTGGCCCCGAAGGAAGAGCTTTTAAGCATTGCCAGTTTGAACCCGCTGGATATGTTGGTCGCTGTTTTTACATAACTCAATGGACTTGCAATCGCGCTATTGGCAAAGCTAACACCAGGCGCCACGCCAAAAACGTCGTTTGAATGCGCCGGCAATTGCTGGCCCTTAGAGTTCATTATTTTATAATAGATAAATAAGGGTATGCGGCCGGTTGTTATCTGGCCGTTATTATCGCCAATAATCACCGAAGCATAGGCCAGGTTACCAAACTCCTGCGTAATATTGCCGGCAACACCGTAACTGACAGTGGCTTCAATCGGGGTAACCGTAATACCGTTTACCACAACTGAATCACCGGGGACCAAGAGCCCGCCGCTGGTAATCATTGATGAAGGAAGGAGGCCTGTTGCGTCTATCGTCATCCCGGTTGAACCGGTATCAAATACACTTAGTTGGTTTACGGCTTGTGTGCCAACCTTGGCAATGGGGA
>CAZZUU010000216.1:0-7155 GCA_964657275.1 uncultured Mucilaginibacter sp.
ACAGTGCCGTTTTGCATATCACGACTTCCGATAGCTACACGGAGTGGCACGCCTTTCAATTCATATTCAGCAAACTTTGCACCCGGGCGGTGGGTGTCGCGCTTATCAAATTTAAACGAGATGCCTTTTGCCTTAAATTCTTTGGTAAGTGTGGCCACGAAGTCGGAAATGGTATTCAGCTCTTCTTCGTGTTTATAAATCGGCACAATAACCACTTGTATAGGCGCCAGTTTAGGTGGTAATACCAGGCCGGCATCATCCGAGTGCGCCATGATCAATGCACCTATTAATCTTGTTGATACCCCCCATGAGGTTGCCCAAACATAATCGAGCTTATTCTCCCTATTGGTGAATTTCACATCGAATGCTTTGGCAAAATTTTGTCCCAGGAAGTGCGAGGTACCCGCCTGCAGCGCCTTTCCATCCTGCATCAGTGCTTCAATACAATACGTATCCAGTGCACCTGCAAAACGTTCGTTTGGTGTTTTTCTGCCGCGTACTACCGGCAAGGCCAGCCAGTTTTCTGTAAAATCGGCGTAAACGTTCAACATCTGTTCAGTTTCAACAATGGCTTCTTCGGCTGTGGCGTGCGCGGTATGGCCTTCCTGCCATAAAAACTCCGTGGTACGTAAAAACAAACGGGTACGCATTTCCCAGCGCACTACGTTGGCCCATTGATTTACCAGGATAGGTAAATCGCGGTAAGATTGTATCCAACCTTTGTAGGTGTTCCAGATAATAGTTTCGGAGGTTGGACGAACGATCAACTCCTCTTCCAGCTTGGCATCTTCATCCACCACGATATTGCCGTTCCCATCATTTTTTAAACGATAATGGGTTACAACGGCACATTCTTTAGCAAAACCATCAACGTGACTGGCCTCTTTCGAGAAAAAGGACTTTGGAATAAATAAGGGAAAATAAGCATTACTATGCCCTGTTTCTTTAAACATCACATCCAGCACCGCCTGCATTTTTTCCCAAATGGAATAACCATAGGGCTTAATGATCATACAGCCTTTCACGGGCGAATATTCGGCCATATCGGCCTTAATCACCAGATCGTTATACCATTGCGAATAATCTTCTTCTTTGCTTACAACCCCTTTGCTCATATATATCTTTGAAATAGATGTAATTTGCCGTCAATAATTGACAGCCGTCAAATTTATAAATTTATATGGTCTGAACCATGATTTATGGGATTAAAGGATTTTTCTGATTTGCGCGGTTTTAAGATAAATGCCCATCATTCCGCAATCAAAACATTTTTCATTTATAACTTGGGGTAATTTGAATAGCTAAAGTTCACGCCGCTAATATTTTATATCCATATTTGTGGCTGTTATGATACCAGAGCCATTTATAAGCGAACAATTTAGCGGCGAGATATGGCGCATGGAAATTGACGAAATAAGTGAAACCCTGTTTGTTGAATTAAGAGATAGCGAAGAAAAAAAAGTTTCGTTCAGTGCGGTAAATTTAACGGGCGGCGAACTTGTCTTTAAGGATATCCATACAAACGAACGGTGGTTAATAGGAATTGAAACCGCCTATGACGGCGTATTGCTGCTGCATAATTATCAAACCGAGTCCGGCCCTACACATCGTGGATTAGAAGCAATAGATGCGCTCACATCGAAAACAATATGGAGCAACTACAATTATGCCTTTGACCATTTATCTGTTAACGGTCCTGTAATTTATGACGCCCGCATACAGCCGCGGAAATTATTTTTAGCGAACATTAAAACCGGCGAAACTACACGGATTTATGAACCGTCTGTTTATAAGCAATTGATAAATAACATCGTATTGCCTTCATTAGAAACGCCGGAATCGCTGTCCCCGGAATATATTCCTGTACACCCTTTTGGAAATACGGTGCATTACCTTGAATACAATAATTTGAGAATCGTATCTTTGCACGCGCTCCGGGGAGGGCGGTTAACGCAATCGTTGTATATTATGGATGGCGTTAACCTGGTGTACGAGGATTTATTAAATTCAGATATACAAAAAATCCAGCCGGAGGCGTTTATTATGCATAAAAACCGTTTAATTTATATAAAAAGCAAATCGGAGCTAAAAGCTATGACTTTGTAATTTATTGACTATTAGTTTATTATGAAATTTAAAATTCTGTTATCCGTTATATTCTTATTTACTGTCCTTACCACCCTCAACGCTAAACCGGTTATCGATTCGGTGGGCGTAAAAAATCAGAACGGCAAAAAAGTAATACTTTTTAAGGTTAAGCCAAAAGATACTTATTACTCCATCGGAAGGCGTTATAACGTTAAACCCGAAGTGATCATGAAATTCAACGGCAGCAAAAAAGCTACCTTGTCTATCGGCGCGACGGTAAAGGTGCCAACCGATGAGCCTTACAAAAAATCGCGTAAGGAAAAAGAAACTGCTGAAAAACCAGTAAAGGAAACTAAAAAAGAGAAAAAAGAAAGGCTGGCGAGGGAAGCGAAAGAAGCCAAAAAAAACAAACATAAATATACCGAGGAGCAGACCCAGCCCGAAGCCCAGCAACCTGAGCCCGTACAACAACAACCGGAGCCGGTAAAACAACAGCCTGCGCCTGTTAAAGAAAATAATGCGCCCCCGCTGCAATACAAGGTATCGGCAGGGGAAACACTTTATGGCATATCCAAGCGGTTTAATACCAGCGTAGATTATATCATGAAGTTGAATAACCTTACCTCAACCACACTTAGCCCGGGCCAGGTTTTAAACGTAAAACCGGGATCGGAAGCACCGCAGCCACCCGCACCGGTTGTACATGATACTGTAAAGGTTGTAAAACATGATTCTATAATCGCGACTCCTTATAACGACAGCAGCAGTCATCTGAATGCAAACCGTTTTGGATTGTACGAAAAAAATGAAAAAGGTGTGGCTACATGGATAGATGACACCAGCCTCGATCCTAACAAAAAATTAGTGCTGCACCGCACTGCCCCTATCGGCACCGTTATAAAAATCACCAACCCCATGACGAACCGTACCACTTTTGCAAAGGTGGTTGGCCGTTTTACTGATAACGAATCGACAAAGGATGTGATTATTATAATGACTAAAAACGTTGCTGATTCATTGGGCGCTTTAGATAAACGCTTCCATGTAATTATCAGTTACGGTAGTCCGAATGAATAAACCGTTTGTTATCGGTATTGCAGGGGGAAGCGGGTCTGGAAAAACCTTCTTTTTAAAGTGTTTCCTGGCCCACTTTACCGCCAATGAGGTATGTCTTGTATCACAAGACGATTATTATATTCCTGTGGCCCATAACATGACCAAGGAAGAAAACAGGCTATACAATTTCGATCTGCCTACCACTATAGACCACCGGCACTTTGAAGAGGATATAGAACGCCTGATGAATGGCGAAACCATCCAAAAACAAGAATATACCTTTAATAACCCCGACGTGATCCCTAAAATGCTGGAAATTAAACCGGCGCCCATAGTAATCGTTGAAGGGCTGTTTATCCTGCATTTCAAGAAAATATCGTCTACACTTGACCTGAAAATTTTTATTGAAGCTGATGACGCAATTGCGCTACAGCGCCGGGTAAAGCGGGATTTTATTGAACGGGGATATTCTGAAGAGGACGTGCTATATAAATGGATAAACCACGTAAGCCCGGCTTACCGCGAGTTTTTATTGCCTTACCGGGATGAATGCGACCAGGTGATCACCAATAATACACATGAGGCTGAGGATATTATTTGTGTGACGGAGGAAATTTCAAGAGTATTGAGGGAGAAGTTGTTTTGAAAATATACCTCTCGTCGGCGCGAGGAACAAAGCGATCTCTATATAAGTAAATCAACGAACCTGTAATATACTCCGGCACCATACCCCAAAAAAACATTTGCCTGGTTGACGTGCACAGTTAAGGGATCGCTTCGTTCCTCGCGACGACGAGGCTGATATGTCACATCAAATAATCATTTCGGGTATTTCTCCCTTTATAACAAGTTTCCCTGCTGTAGCATTTTTTATTTCTTCAATGCTGACGCCCGGTGCACGTTCTGCTAGCTTAAAGCCCCCTTCTGGCAATACGTCAAAGACACCCAATTCAGTTACTATTTTTTTAACACAATTGATGCCCGTTAAGGGCAAGGTACATTTTGGCAGCAATTTGGATTCGCCGGCTTTATTTACATGCTGCATCGCTACGATGATATTATCGGCCGAAGCCACCAAGTCCATCGCACCACCCATCCCCTTCACCATTTTTCCGGGGATCTTCCAGCTGGCTATGTCGCCGTTTTCGGATACTTCCATAGCACCTAAAATAGTAAGGTTTACCTTTTTAGCCCGGATCATCCCAAAGCTCATTGCCGAATCAAATATTGCCGAGCCGGGCAGCATGGTGATGGTTTGTTTACCGGCATTGATGATATCCGCGTCCTCCTCACCTTCAAACGGGAACGGCCCCATACCCAGCAATCCATTTTCGGATTGCAGCACTACATCTATGTCTTCGGGTATAAAATTGGCAACCAGTGTCGGAATACCAATGCCCAGGTTAACGTAGTAACCGTCTTTAATTTCGAGTGCAATTCGCTTAGCAATACCTTGTTTATCCAACATAGTCTTAAAAACTATGTCATTGCGAGCAAAGCGCGGCAATCGCGGACTATGCACTACCGCTGATGCACGGCGAGGAGATTGCCGCGCTGCGCTCGCAATGACAAATTATCTTTTTGTTATTGTTCTTTGTTCTATTCTTTTCTCATAATTCGTTCCCTGGAAAATCCGGTGCACATAAATTCCCGGTGTATGAATATGGTCCGGATCAAGTTCACCTGGTTGTACCAGTTCTTCTACTTCAGCAATGGTAATATTTCCAGCCATGGCCATTACCGCGTTAAAGTTTCGCGCTGTGGCCCGATAAACAAGATTGCCCATGGTATCACCTTTCCAGGCTTTCACGATGGCAAAATCGGCTTCAAAGGCCATTTCCATTAAATAATCCTTGCCTTTAAAGTTCCTTATTTCCTTTCCTTCCGCTACTTCGGTGCCGATACCTGCGGGTGTAAAAATTGCAGGCATACCGTAGCCGGCGGCCATGCAGCGCGTAGCCAGCGTGCCTTGAGGAATTAATTCAACTTCGAGTTCGCCGTTCAATAACTGCCGTTCAAACTCTGCATTTTCACCAACGTAGGATGATACCATCTTTTTTACCTGGCGTTGCTTCAGCATCAGGCCGATGCCAAAATCATCAACCCCGGCATTGTTTGATATACAGGTGAGCCCTTTTACCCCTTTTTTTACCAGCGCCGCAATACAATTTTCAGGTAATCCGCATAAACCAAAGCCGCCCAGCATCAGGGTCATGCCGTCAGTTATATCCCGTATCGCTTCATCGGCATTGCTTACTACTTTGTTCATTTTTAATAATTGGTAGGGTAAAATTAGACAATTTAGTGTAGAGTCCATAGTCGATGGTCGAAGGACTATTGGCAAGAGATAGTGGCCTCATAATATCGGAGGGTATTCGATAGTACATGAACCATAAAATTATAGTACCTGAAATTTAACTATAAAGTTCGCTTAATCCCCTGAGCTATGGTCCACTGACTATGGACTCACATCCATCATAAGCCTATAAAATTCAGTCACTCCAAACAGGAATGCTTTTTCCATTTATTTTAAAAACCAGTACTATGTGTTAAACGTATTTATAATAGTTTGATATTTTATTTCCTTAAAACTATGATAATTTAATTTTAACGATAAAATTACAATCGATTTGTTATCCGAAAATTATTAGTCCTTCATATAAACCAACAAATAAATTTTAAAAACTTATGGAAACAGAAACACAAAAAAATGAGGCGGAAGTAAAATTGGCCAGGCGGTCATTTTTACGATATGCCGGTGCAGGAGCTGCGTCAGTCGGCCTTATGGCCGTTGCCTCCTGTAACAAAAATGACCTGTCATCTACAGCAAACCATCAAAATTTAGGTACAGGCGCCTTTGTGTCTGCCAATGGCAGTATTGACATCGGCAGCGGAGATTACGGCGTATTAAATTTTGCATATGCACTGGAGCAGTTAGAAGCTGCCTTTTACATACAAGTAATTGCAACTCCATACAATGGTATAAGCACCCACGAAAAAGAATTATTGACAGATATACGCGATCACGAGGTTTGTCACCGGGAGTTTTTTAAAGCTGCGTTAGGCGCCAAGGGAATCCCGGCACTAACACCTGATTTCAGCAAAATTGATTTCACCAGCCGTGCTTCTGTGCTTGGTGCCGCGAAGGCATTTGAGGATACAGGTGTTGAGGCCTATGATGGCGCAGGTTACCTGATACAGAATAAGGAGTATTTACTTGCAGCCGGCAAAATAGTTTCTGTTGAGGCAAGGCATGCAGCGTTGATACGTAATTTGCTTAAAAATGGTGATTATGCAGGTTCGGATGTGATTGATTCAAACGGATTAAATATCACGCTAACCATAGCCCAGGTACTGGCAATTGCCAATACCTTCCTCAAAACAAAAGTGAGTGCGTCTGCTTACAATTATACAGCCAACTAAATCGATATCATCATGAACTTATTTAATATAATAGAAGAAATAGAAAAAGTTGATCCCGAGGTAACCGACAGGATAAGTCCACGTCGCGACGCGATCAAAAACCTGACCAGCTTTGGCTCGAAGGTAGCAGTAGCAGCCTTGCCATTTGCTTTAGGCTCAATGTTTAAAAAGGCATACGCCGGCACTACTACAACATCAGTAGTTGACGTATTAAACTATGCGCTAACATTGGAATACCTGGAGTCGTACTTTTACAACCAGGGTACAGCAAGCGCGGGATTAATACCCGCAAGCGATGCCAGTTATATTGCGGATATAACCGATGATGAAAACCATCACGTTACTTTTTTGCAAACGGTGATAAAATCACTTAACGCCACACCGGTTTCAGCGCCAAAGTTTGACCTTACAGCCGGAAATGGCAGCGGCAAGGGCCCTTTTGCCGACGTACTGACTAATTACCAAACCTTTTTAGCAGTTGCTGAAACTTTTGAAGATACAGGTGTACGTGCCTACAAAGGCCAGGCCGAAAATTTACTGGGCAACCAGGTTGTTTTAACAGCGGCGCTGTCAATTCATGCTGTTGAA
>CAZZUU010000217.1:0-7148 GCA_964657275.1 uncultured Mucilaginibacter sp.
AATATCGCCTATCGGTACTACCTGGTTTATCCATTGCAGGGGCGTATAAACACTTATTTCCATCGTCTGGTAATCAGATGCGGACTGTAGGTACGATGATGCAGAAACGATATATGCGCTTTGCGGCGTGTAATTAACAAACTTTTTGCAGGATGCGATTAAACTAATCCCGCCTATCACAATTGCCAGTTTCAAATATTTTTTCATTTCAATATTCATTAGGATTAAAATTTAAAATCAAGACCTAAAAGATAGGTGCGTGCCTGTGGATACTGTCCATAATCCACCCCGCTGTTTAACAACCCGCCGGATACTTCGGGGTCAAACCCAGTGTATTTGGTGAAGGTGTAAGCGTTTTTTACCTGTGCGTAAATACGCAGGTTCCTGGTGCCGCCTATCCATGTTTTGGGCAGCGTGTAACCAAGCTGTAAATTTTTAATTTTTGCAAACGACCCGTCCTGTATATACCTGTCAGATACCCTTGAATTATCATTAGGATCTGTAAATGTATATTCAGGATACTCGGCGTTGTTGGTTGATCCGGGTCCCGTCCACCTGCCCAATGCACTGCTCGGCTTATTGGTATAGTTTGCATTTCTATCCCATGCAGTGAATATTTTGTTACCTTCTGAGATATAAAGGAAAGCAGTAAAATCAAAGTTTTTGTAAGCAAGGTTTAAATTCCAGCCGATGGTAAACTTAGGGAATGGATTGCCCAGCGCTGTTTGGTCGGCACTGGTTATTTGCTTATCACCGTTTACGTCCACGTACTTAATATCACCCGGATGTGCGCCCGGTTGTGCAGGCGCGCTGTTTATTTCGGCCTGTGTTTGGAACAGTCCGTCGGTTTTATAACCAAAAAATTCGCCCGGCGCGTATCCTTTTTCAAATACGGTTACCGTTTGCGACTGGCCGTTAAAAAATGAGCCGCCGGTTACGATCGCAGAATTATCGGAGTTAGTTGCCGTTACCATGCTTTTGAAAGCACTAAAAGTTACTGAAGTATTGATGTGAAAATCCCTACCAATCTTATCATTGTAGGTGAACATAGCATCAATACCTTTTGTACTGGTTGAACCAATATTTGCGTACGAGGCAGGTACGGTACCCAGGTACAATGATTGTGTTGGGGTAAATAACAAACCATTAACCGCTTTATTATACCAATCAAAATTAACTGTGAATTTATGGGTAAATTCGATATCAAAACCTACATCAGTTTGTTTATCAGTTTCCCATGACAGGTTTGGGTTCGCTAATGAGCCAATAGATGACCCCGGGTAAAACACACCGCCAAAATTATAACCATTGCTGTTTCCAATGGTGTTATAAGGCCCCCCTGTGACTATACTTGACGTTTGTGCATTCGGCGCATTACTGTTACCAGACGTACCATAACTGCCCCTGAATTTTAAGAAAGTAACTACATCCGACTGGAAAAAGTCTTCTTTAGAAGCGATCCAGCCTAATGATCCTGCATAAAAATTGGCGAATTTTTTATTTATGCCAAATACCTGGTCGCCGTCCTCACGGTCGCTTACTGTCAACAAGTATTTTTCCTTATAATCATAGTTTAACCGTGCGAAATAGGACAATTTTTGATCGGAGTATTGATAATAATAGCCCGTTTGCGCATTGGTATTAGTTGCTGAGTTTACACCTGTTGCGGAGGTGTAATCGGCAAACTCCCATGAGTTAAAAGGCACATCCTGTCTCGAAACACCGATCTGGTTTCCCGACGTGCGGGCAAGAGATGTACCCAGCACAGCCTCAAAGTGGTGGTCTTTTGCAACAGTAAAATCATAGTTTCCATAAGTTTCCCAATCCCAGTTAAAGTTTCCGTTTCTAACCGAACTCACCGAATTATGATCGCCTACTACAGTCGATCCATCGGCATTCATCGTATTGTCTGAATTGTTTACCCCGTAAAAAATTAGTGGTGTAAATGATTTAGAATTATCGTTATAGTAAGTATAGCCGAAACGGCTGGTAAGCGTAAGGCCCTTTATCAGGTTGTAAGCAAGCTCAAACTTTCCGTAAAGTTTATTGCCTAAATCCTTGTTATAAGTATTTTGAAGGGTTGTAACCGGGTTATGTACCTCTTGCAGCTCCAACGTGCTGAAACCGTATTGCCCAACTGTGTTTGGTACTTTATTATAAAGCGGAACGGTCGGATCAAAATTAAGTGCTTCACCTATAACACTGTTGAAAGAGTTTTCCGCCACCCCTTTGGAGTTCAGAATTGCATCGGTTACGGTTACATTAAATTTTAATTTTGATGTGAGGTCGAAGTTTAATTTAGCGGTAAAGTTATTCCGGTCATATACTGATTTTGTACCTCCACCAACAATACCGTCCTGCTCTGTAGAGCCAAATGCCAGGTAGTAGTTCATTTTATCTGAACCGCCGCTTGCCGATAGTTCGTACATCTGCAATGGTGCGTTTTTAAATATCTGGTCCTGCCAATTGGTACCTACACCCAGCGTGCTTAAGTTTGGAAAAATAAGCGGGCCGCCTGCCAGCGTGCTGCCTTCATTTTCAATAGCACCAAACTGGGTTGCGTTTAACACGTTAACTTTATTAGCTACCTGTTGAGCTCCATAGCTTCCGCTGAACCTGAATTGTGTGGTCTGGTTCTTTTTACCGGATTTTGTGGTAACTAAAATCACACCGTTACCACCATTTATCCCATAGATAGCTGTCGCAGCTGCATCTTTTAATATGCTTACCGATTCAACGTCGGCAGGGTTAAGCGAGTTGAAATCAACAAGGGTTTGTTCGACGCCATCAATCACTACCAGGGGATTGCTGCCAGTATAGGAAGGCACACCACGGATCAACACGGTTGGCGTCACACCCGGCGAACCGTTTTGAATAATTTCTACACCAGATACCCTTCCCTGTATCGCGTCTTCAATTTGCACGGGGTTGTCTTTTTCAATATCGGAGCTTTTTAGGGTTGATATGGCGCTAGAAACCTTTTCAGATTTTTGTGAACCATATCCAATTACAACCACATCATTTAGCGTGTTCACATTTTCGAGCATCACTACATTAATAGTTGTTTGCTTATTAACCGGCACTTCCTGGCTGGATAAACCTATAGCCGAAAAAATAAGTGTCGCGTTCGGGGCCGCCGATATCTGGTATAGCCCGTGTACATCTGTTGAAGTTTGTATGGATGTACCTTTAATTTTAACGGTTACTGCTGGTATACCAGCACCGTCTTTATCAGATACCTTGCCGTCTACCCTACTATTTTGAGCAAACACAAATGAATATCCGATTAATAACAATAAAATGGTTAAAGTAAATTTTCTTCTCATTGATGATAGTTTAAATTGGTTTAAGAAATTGGCCGCAAAAGGCTGTTAACTTTAATGATGATTTTATTACCATAAGCATTAGCAGGTTTAACAATATGTTTACAATTGGTTTGTTGAATTGCCGGAGAAACGGCGCATTCACATTACAAACATGAGGATTAAAATGAGAACTTGTTAATTAAGCACCTACTACAAAAACCATACACATATCGTTAACTATCTATTAATCAGCAATTTTATACTGCACATTACTACTACATGTTTTAAACAATTCCGTTAAAATACAAATATTAAGCCCCGGGTAGTTATATTTACGATAGATTAATAAACCATTTATAAAAACATACTTTTATTACCGGATAATCTGTTGCAATCAATAAAAACATGATGCTGATCGCAATAAGGGACTCGTTAATGAATCTTATCTGTTTGTAATTATAATTTTAATGAGACAACCTTACCTGGTTATTTTTGTTTTGTTCCTGCTATCGGCGGCAAAGGCGCAGAACCCTATCGGATTACCGCAAATAAATAATTTCAGCAACGTAGATTACAAAGGCGGCAATCAAAACTGGGATATTCAACAGAATAAGCTTGGGATTATGTGCTTTGCAAACAACGAGGGCCTGCTAACTTATAATGGCCAAAGCTGGAGTATATACCCGGTTACGAATAATACGGTAGTGCGATCAGTACAGATAGCCACGGATGGTAAGATATACGCCGGTGCTCAGGATGACCTCGGATATTTCTATCCCAACCAAAAAGGGGTGCTTAAGTATAATTCGCTTAAATCATTGATCCCAAAAGCAGATAATTCATTTAATGACGTATGGAATATCTCCATCTATAATAACAATGTTTTTTTCAGGACCAATGCTAAGATCTTCGAGCTGTCGGGTCATCACATAACAACATTCTATTCTAAATCAGGATGGTTGTATTTAGGAAAATGCAACGATTTAATATATGCACAGGAAAGAACAGGAGAGTTAAGAGCTTTTGAAGGCAATAACTGGGTCACTATTTGCAATCTTCCTGAAAATGCACTCGTTACCGCTATCGCAAAGTACGCTAAGGATACCGTCCTGATCGCAACGCTTAAAGATGGTTTATTTCTGCTCGCAGGAAACAAACTAACTAAAAAGATCACCCCTGTAGATAAGCTGTTGCAAAATGTACGGATAAACACACTACAGACCATCGACGCAAATTTATATGCTATCGGGTCGGCTTTTAACGGCTGTTTTATAATTGACCATAGCGGAAAATTGATCCAGAACCTTTCAAACTCGCAGGCCCTGCAAAAAAACAATGTGCGCAGCCTGTTTCTGGACCGCGATAAAAATATCTGGCTCGGCCTTGACGATGGTATAAGTTTTATTGCTATAAACAGCGCCATCAAACAAATATATCCCGACGCAAATAAACAATCATCGACCTACGCAGTGCGGGTGTTTAATAAAAAATTGTATATAGGCACGTCCGACGCCGTGTACGCGTCGCCTATTGACGCATCGGTAAAAGATCTCAGTTACATTAACGGCAACTTCACTGAGGTGCAAAATACAAAGGGCCAGGTATGGAGTTTAAACGACGTAAATCACCATTTGCTATTTGGTAATGAGGACGGTGCTTATTTAATAAATGACTACACTGCAAGCAAATTATATTTATATCCGGGCACATGGCTTTTTAAACCTTTAGCCGTAGACGAGCCATCGCACAGTATTATTGCCGGCACCTACGAAGGATTGCATTTATTAAATTATGAAAAAGACACGTTTATTGACAAAGGACGTGTCGGCGGCTTATCAGAGTCGTTGAGGTTCCTGGCGATTGACTATCGCAGAAACACAATATGGTCATCCCACCCTTACCGGGGGGTTTATAAAATAGATCTATCTTCCGGAGATAAAAAATCGGCAAGTTATATCTTGTACACGCAAAAAGATGGATTACCATCGTCCTTACACAATTATGTATTCAATATAAAAGGCCGCACTGTCGTCGCTACTATAAATGGCCTTTATGAGTACGACTATAAAACAAACCGTTTTTCAAAATCTTCGTATTTCTATCCCATGTTTAAAAACAATGAGCTGCAATACCTTAACGAAGACAAGAGCGGAAATATTTGGTTTATAGGTAATAAAAAAGTAGGGGTTATTGATTTTAATCAGACCGCCGGAAACAAGCCATTTGCTATCGTTTATTTCCCCGAGTTAACTTTAAAAGTACTGCCCGGCTTCGAAAATATATACCCTTACGATGAGGAAAATATATTCATCGGTTCCAATAAAGGCGTTTTTCATCTCAATTACAAACAATACCAAAGCAACCGCAACCAATTGAATGTTTTATTGGACCAGGTAAAGGTAACTGGCGATAAGGATAGCGTTATTTTTGGCGGTTATTTTAAAAGTAAAAATGTGATCCGGCATTTCCAGGATAAAGACTCGGTTTTAAGTCTTCCGCATAATTTCAACTTGTTCCATTTTGAATTTTCGACCACTTTGTTTGAGCAGCACAGCAATATCGAATTTAGCTATCAATTGGTAGGGTTTGACCAAAAATGGTCGGCCTGGAATTCCAAGACCGAGAAAGAATATACAAATCTTGGCTATGGCACTTACACTTTCAGAGTTAAGGCCAGAACAAATTTGGGTAATGAATCTAAATTTGTTGCCTATACATTTACTATAAACCCCGCATGGTACGAAACGTTTTGGGCCTACCTGGTATATGTATTGCTGCTTGTAAGCGGAATTTATAGCATAGTTAAACTGCAGCAGAAAAAACATAAGAAAGCCGAAATACATCTTAAATACATCCATAAGCTGGAACTGGAGCATAATGAGAATGAAATTGTAGCCCTAAGAAATGAAAAACTGGAAACCGAAGTAAATTTCAAAAATAAGGAGCTGGCCACCACTACAATGCACCTGGTACAGCGCGGTAAGTTGCTGGGAAAAATTAAGGAAGGCCTGATGTTAATAAAAGATGCCGACCTGGTAAATAAACACGATGAGTTGATCAAAGTGTTAAAATTGATAAATGAAGCCGAAAGAAGCGACTCCGACTGGGATCACTTTGCCATCCACTTTGACCAGGTACACTCTAACTTTTTAACAAAGCTTAAAAGTAAATTCCCTGATCTGAGCCCTAACGACCTTAAATTGTGCGCTTATTTAAAAATGAATTTATCATCCAAAGAAATAGCCCAGCTACTGAGCATAACCATAAGGGCTGTAGAAGTGAGCAGGTACCGGCTCCGGAAAAAGTTAAATTTACCCTCAACCATTAACCTGTTTGATTACATCATACAGGAAACCAGTGAAAGCGTTTGATAAAACAATAATTATCAATAATCAGTTCAACCTCCCGCGCTTTTAAGAGTCCCCTTGTGCCAATAGATCATATACCACGCATCGTGCAGCTTATAAAAAGGGATCAGTTCCAGACCGCTAAATTTGGCCGGGCTGATAAGCCCGGGTGCAGCAAATGTTTGGGGTTTACCCGGAACAGGAGTCAGGTAACTTTCAAGGCTTGATCCGTTACTTAACAATACAGGTGCCTCGTTTACCGGATATAACTTACCCCGCGCACGATAGCCACCAAACTGCTCTAAGCGACCACCTGAATGAACTATCCGCCACCCGCCATCATGTAGCGGTGACTTCACCGACCACGGCCGTCACACCCACCACTGCAGCCGCCATAATCCCCGCAACAATCCACGTGCCATCCACCGCACCCACCGCAAACCTCTTTTTGTTGATCCTGCACGGGCTATTTTACTGCTACCTCTTCGGCGTCATT
>CAZZUU010000218.1:0-7054 GCA_964657275.1 uncultured Mucilaginibacter sp.
CCATGCCGCCAACACCAGCTTTATCGGTAATGTCTTCAAACTTAAAATCGCCCCTGTTTAAGTATAAGCGGTTTGAAACCATATTGCCCGAAAAATAGATGTCGGGTAACCCATCATTATTAAAATCGCCTATGCCTACTCCGCCACCATTATAAATATTTGTAACATCTAACGGATTTATCGAATCATTTTCTACTATAGTGTTGCTAAAGTGAATCCCTGAATGAGATGAAGGAATTTGCTCAAAAAGTGTTGGTTTTTTACATGAAAAAAGGCCCAAAACACACAAGGCCGGAATTATTCGGAGGAAACGGATCATAACGATAATTGGTATAAAAAATAAAGCACTAAATAATATATTTTTTGCGATAAAATGTGAACTATTCAAAGTTTATTTATTGATAACGTTTAATAGACTACTAGCTTGTTAAAATAATACTACAGACTAAACTATTAAAAGGGAGTAGTTAATGCTACAATTCAATAAAACACGCTACTTAAATTTTTCGTGTAAAACACTTATTGCATAGCAGGTATTTTTACATAATTATATGAATATATCTGTATATTTAGCTATAATTGTACGCGCAAACCTATTTTTATATTGTATTTGGTGTTATGAAAAATATTTTGACCGGGTTATTCCTGCTTGTATCGTTATCTGGTTTTTGCCAGCCTTATACCCCCGTTAACCCAAATGCCACGCCCGAAGCTAAAGCTCTTTTGGCCTATTTGTACAGTATTAATGGTAAATATATATTATCCGGGCAACATGGTGGCGGAACCAGGTTTTTGGATAGTGTTAAGGCTATAACAGGTAAGCATCCGGCGCTTTGGGGAAGCGACTTTATTTGGTCGGGGCCAACAGGAGGAGGCCAAAGGGTAGTAGATCAGGCAATTTCAAACTATAAAAAAGGATATGTAATAGCATTAATGTGGCACCAGGGCAGGCCAATGGATAAACCGCCGTATGGCTTTAAACAAAGCGTTCAGGCAAAAATGACCGATGAGGAATGGCAACAACTAATAACACCTAATACCGAACTCAACAAAAAATGGATAGCCCAGGTTGATACGATAGCGTCTTATTTAAAGCAGTTGCAGGATGCTCACGTACCCGTATTATGGCGGCCTTACCACGAAATGAATGGCGTTTGGTTTTGGTGGGGTAACAGGCCGGGAAAAAATGGCATTCAAAAATTATGGAAAATGATGTATGATCGTTTTGTTAATTATCATCACTTAAATAATTTATTATGGGTTTGGGGCGCAAACGGGCCTCGTGATATTCCGGAAGATGAAGCATATGCCTATAAAGGGTTTTATCCGGGGGCAAAATATGTTGACGTTTTAGGTGCAGATATTTACCATTCCGATTATGAGCAGAAAGATTATAATGATCTGCTTAAAGTTGCTAATGGCAAAATAATAGCACTAACAGAAGTTGGTGAACTGCCTAAACCCGAAATACTAAAGGCGCAGCCTATGTGGGCATGGTTTATGGTTTGGACTAATTTTTTGTGGACAGGAAACGACCGAAGGGCTGTGAATGCAATTTATTCGCGGCCTGAAACAATATCAGGTAGTGGTAAAAATTTATATTGAAAAATATAAGATGATAGACAAAGATGTAATGAGGGAAATAACGCCGCTAACGGCAGGCGATTGTTTTACCATATTCTCTCGCGAAAAAAAAACATTTAATTTCCCATTACACTACCACGACGAGTACGAACTTAACCTGGTGCTAAACGCAGCCGGCGCTAAACGCGTAGTAGGAGACAATATAGAAATCATCAACAGCGTTGACCTGGTTTTAATAGGCCCAAACCTTTATCATGCATGGTTTACACATAAATGTACCACTGAAGCCATTAACGAAGTTACTATTCAATTTCATAAAGGCTTGTTTGACGAGAAGTTTTTAAAACGTAACCAGCTGAGCTTTATAAAAAATATGTTTGATAATGCGCAGCGCGGAATACTGTTTTCTAATCAAACTATCGAAGATATCACGAGCCGTATTATAAACCTCAAAAATAAAAGCGGCTTTGATTCAGTGTTGGAATTGATGTCGATACTTCACGTATTGTCGGTATCTAATGATATGCGCCTTTTATCTGACCCGGCTTTTTCAGGTGAAAAATTTCATTATAACAGCAGGCGGATTGAAAAGGTATTTGAACACATGAACAATAATTATGATAAACAAGTAGGACTAACCGAGGTTGCGAAGATCGCAGGTATGCCCGAAGCATCATTTAGCCGGTTTATCAAAAAACGCACCGGCAAAACCTTTATCGATAGCTTAAATGACCTACGATTGGGGCACGCTTCCAGAATGTTAATTGACAATACCGATACGGTATCAGAAATTGCCTATAAATGCGGCTTTAATAACATATCAAATTTTAACAGGATATTTAAACGGAAGAAGTTTTGCACGCCAAAAGAGTTCAGGGAAACATATGCGGCCGGAAAGAGGATCTTTATCTAAGCAAATTTTGCAACCACAGATGGGTAAATGTGTATCAGCGACATTTAAAAAACGCTTAAAAACGCTGTTAAAGAGGAAAATCTGCTTTTTTTGTTAAAAAAGTAGCATTATTTAATTAAAAAATGAAAAAATAGTATTACAATAACATCATTCATTGCTCTAATTTTATCTAATCAATTATAGTGCTTTAATCCCGTGTGTAAACCCGTGGGTTTTTATCTCAAAAATATATATGCCCTTTTTAATGTATACTACATGCTTTTCTAAACCAGGCGTCGTTAATCAGTGCTTAATTATCAAAACCAATTTGTAACAAATAATCTAATAAATAACAATAAATCAAGCCTTATAAATTAAATTTTAAACCTAAAATGAAGAAAAATGAAGAAAAATTTACTCTTTAAAAGACTCAGCAATTGTAAAATACCATTAATGGTATTTTTGCTGGCCATGTGCACATTTTACACTGCGTTTGCTCAAAACAGGCAAATTACAGGTAAAGTGACGTCGTCTGACGATGGTTCTGCTTTACCAGGCGTTAGTGTTAAGTTAAAAGGCACTAATCTGGGTACCGTTACTGATGTAAACGGTGTTTTCAAAATTTCAGCCAGTAACAGTAGTGTATTAACTTTTAGCTTTATCGGTTATACGTCTCAGGATGTATCCGTTGGGAGTGCTAGTAACCTTACTGTTAGATTGGCCCCTGATGCCCGTACGCTTGCTGAAGTAAACGTAGTTTCTGTGGGTTACGGTACGCAAAAGCGTAAAGACTTATCTGGTTCTATCAGTTCAGTTACTGCTGCACAAATCGAAGAAGTGCCGGTTACCTCGTTAGATCAGGCTTTACAGGGCCGTGCTTCTGGGGTTCAGGTTATTAACAACGATGCAAGCCCGGGCGGTAACGTAAGCGTGCTGATTCGTGGTGTTGGTAGTTTGGCACCTAACGGTAACGGTCCATTGTATGTAATTGATGGTTATCCATTAGATAATGGCGGCCTTAATAACATCAATCCGAATGATATCGCTTCGATAGACGTTTTGAAAGATGCATCAGCTACAGCAATCTATGGTATCCGTGCTGCTAATGGCGTTGTGCTTGTTACTACTAAAAAAGGGAAAAAAGATGGCGTTGTAGTTACTTTTGATGCTTTTGATGCTTTTCAAAGCAAACCAAAAGAATATAAAGTGTTGAATGCAGATCAATTCGCAACACTTTATAATACTGTTGCTGCAGATCCTACTCAAACATTGCACCTTCAGCCTATTCCTGTATTTGCTAATCCAGCTGCGCTTCACAATGTTGATTGGCAGAATGCGATCTACAAAACAGGTCTTACACAAAGCTATAGCCTTTCATTTCGCGGCGGTACCGATAAGGTTCAGTCTGCGTCTTCAGTTGGCTATTATGCACAACAGGGCATCGTAACCGGTTCATGGTACAAAAGGTTCACTTTAAGTACAAATACTGATTATGAGCCGGTTAAATGGTTAAAATCTTCTACTTCTTTCAAATACACCAATTCACGTCAAAATACGCCGTTTGGTGGCCTTGGAAGCAGTAACTTAGAGTTATTAAGTGAAACACCTCCAACTCTTGATGGTGGTAATCAACTTACTTACCAAATCAAGGATGCTAACGGTAATTACGGATTTTTTAACCCGACCAATACTTATAGCCAGATAAAAGGTTATGGTAACCCGCTTTACGGTATACAAAATAACCGTACTGATGGTTTGAACGGATTTTTATTGGCAAATACGTCTTTAGAAGCCACCATATTTGACGGCCTTAAATTCAAGACGTTTGCAGGTGTGAACATCAGCAACAGTGAAAACTACTATTATTCACCTGAAGATGACCGTGCTGCTAACCAGTATCCGGGCTCACAGGTACAAAACGCATTTTACAACCAACACATAAACCAGACATTTAACTGGGATTGGGCAAATACGTTAACTTACGATAAAACTTTTGGCAAACATGCAATCAATGTTATTGCAGGTACTGAAGAAGAAAAGACAATCTGGGATGGTATGGGTGGCCAGGGTATTCCGCCAAATGCCTACATCCGGGATTTATCGCAGGTAACGCAATTAGTGCTTGACGCAAATAACCCTCCGGGATCAAATTCAGGTAATGGTCAAAATATCTACACTTTGCAGTCATACTTCGGTCGTGCAACTTACCAATTTGATAATAAATATATTATAAACGGTACAGTAAGGCGTGATGGTTCTTCTAAATTCCCTGCTAATAACCAGTATGGTACATTCCCTTCTGGATCAGTTGCATGGAAAGTTAAACAAGAGTCTTTCTTGAAAAACACCACTTGGCTTACTGATTTGAAATTACGTGGAAGTTATGGTGCCACAGGTAACCAGGGAACAATTATTCCATTCCAATATCAACAGTTATTCTCTACCGGTCACCCGGCAAGCTATGCACCAGGCGGTGGTATTTCAGCGGATAACCTTGGATATCCGTTTAATAAATTATATCAAAGCGGAACAGCTTCTGTTCAGGGTGCTAACTCAAAACTTAAATGGGAAACTGACTATCAGACCGATATCGGTGTTGATGCAGCCTTCCTTAATGGTGATCTGACTGTTACAGCAGACTGGTTTAACAGAAAATCAAAAGATTTCTTGTTAACGCTTTCTGCGCCAGCACAAACAGGTTATAACACATTTACACAAAACGTAGGTAGTGCTGATAATAAAGGTCTTGAGGTAGCGATAAATTATAACCATAAGATCAACAGTGATGTTAGCTATGGTATCGCATTAACTGTAACTACAGTTAGCAATAAACTTACCAGCCTTACTTCGGGTGCAAATACATTCACTAATTATGGTGGCTTTACTCCAACAGGAGACGGATGGGGTACATTTAGTAACACCACCGTTGGCGGCCCAATTGGTGAATTTTATGGCTACAAGTCTTTGGGCGTAATTCAAACACAGGCGCAGCTTAATGCGTTAAATGCAAATGCCGTTGCCAAGCAAGGTGCAGGCGCGTTTTACGAAACAAGCGTAACCCAGCCGGGCGACCGTTTATTTGCAGATATTAACGGCGACGGAATTGTAAATGCGTTAGACCGTACAGCAATTGGTAACCCTCAGCCTAAATTTTATGGTGGTTTGGATTTAACTACAACCTATAAATCTTGGGATTTTAATGCCTATTTTTATGGAGTATATGGCAACAAGATTTTTGATAACGCAGAAAGTACGCTGGAAAGTTTCCAGAACAGAAACTTTGTGGGTGTAGAAAACGTAAGCCTTCAATATTATAACAACTACTGGACACCGTCAAGGCCTTCAAACACTTTCACAAGGGTTGAAGCCAATGATGACGTTCAGCAGAACTTAGGCCCATCAACCGCATATATTCAAAACGGTAGTTTCCTTAAGTTAAAAACCTTTACCGTTGGTTATACGCTGCCGGGCGCTTTTGCCAGGAAGATAGCGGTTAATAAGGTACGTTTCTATGTATCCAGCCAAAACCTGTTTACTATTACCAGCTACAAAGGTCTTGATCCCGAAGTTGGTTTGATAGGTGGTAGCGCAACTCAGGCCGGAGTTGATTCTGGTACTTATCCATCGTCTAAGTACTATACAATCGGCGTGGATGTTACATTATAATAAAGAAATATAAAAAATAAAGATATGAAAATGAACAAGAAAAACATTATCCTTATTGCCCTCTTCGCGGTGCTGATGATCCCGCTGGGCTGTAAAAAGGATTTTTTAACACAGACTAACACTTTTTCATCAACAGCTTCCACTACGTTCAACAAACCTCAGGATGTTATTGCCCTGGTAAACAGTATCTATGATACTTACCAAAATAGCGACTTCTTGAAAAAGTCCGTGTGGTATTATGCCAACTTCCTAACTCACGATTGGTATAATAACGGTAACGACATTGTTTGGAACAATTACACTATCCCAGCAACATTCGGTGCCTTGAGTACTTTCTGGAATCAGTCTTTCATTGGAATTGCGCGTGCAAATGTTGCAATAGCCATTGTTGCCCGTGCGCAGGCAAAAGGTGTTATCACCCAGGCTTTGGCTAACCGCCTGAGCGGCGAAGCGTATTTTTTACGTGGGTCGTTTTTTTATTACCTTGCCGGTACTTTTGGTGGTGTGCCATTAGAAGTTGACACAAGCCAGAACGTTGTAAATACAGGTTTAAGGCCAAGAAGTACGCAAACACAAACATTTGCACAAGTAGCTCTTGACATGAAAACTGCTGCAAGCCTGCTATCTTCAAAAACTGCACTTGCTGCTGCTGATTTAGGTCGTGCTACTAAAGGTGCTGCTCTTGGTTATGAAGGATCTGCACAAATGTGGCTTGGCGATTATGCCGGTGCGTTAACGACTTTTAATGATCCTGAATTTAATAATTACTCTTTAATTACGCCCTACATTAATGTTAATGAGTTCAACAATCAGAATAATGTAGAATCACTGTTCGAAATTCAGTTCGATCTGCCTGCTGGTGGTTCTCAGAGCTGGGATGGTAGCTGGCAGCCTCCAGGCGGTGAAATTGCC
>CAZZUU010000219.1:0-6946 GCA_964657275.1 uncultured Mucilaginibacter sp.
CTGATGCTTATCAAAAAAACACTGCCGCCGGAACAATTGCGGCGCTACCTTAAATACGAAATGGACCGTTACCTTTCGGGACGTGCTGCCGAAAAGAAAAATGAAAACCCGCTCGACAAAACCGATAACCAGGACTATATACATTACCAGAAAGCCTCGCTGGTTTATTTTGCCATGCAGGATTATATAGGAGAGGATAACCTGAACAAAGCCCTGCGTAAATTGATAGTAAACTATGGAAACGGCGATAAATACCCAACATCCGACGTGCTTACCGGTTATATTAAGGAAGTAACGCCCGATAGTTTAAAATACGTGGTGGATGACCTGTTCAGTAAGATCACCCTTTTTGATAACCATGTGATTGAACCAAAAGCAAAAAAGGTAAGCGATGGGTACGAAGTAACTATCCCGGTTGAAGCAATTAAGTATTACGCTGATAAAGCCGGTAATGAAAAACAAACACCTATTAAAGATTACATAGATATTGGTGTTTTTACACTTGATAAAAACGGCGACGAAAAGTTGATTTACTTAAAACGCGAAAAGCTGGTTAACCAAAAAACCACGTTCACCGTTAAAGTGAAAGAGAAACCCGATAAGGCCGGGATCGATCCGTTATATAAACTAGTGGACAGGAATACCGGCGATAATACGGCTACAGTGGAGATGCAATAGTTAAAAGTAATTCCCACTTTTAAAAACGCTATTGATAATCCAAACATTATACTTAACTTTGCCCTCCCACGAAAGGAGGTATTTCAGGAATTATGATCATTATTAACGTAAAAGACGGCGAATCATTAGATAAAGCATTAAAACGCTTCAAAAAGAAATTTGAAAAAACCGGAGTTTTAAGAGAACTTCGCAGTCGCCAGGCATTTGAAAAGAAATCCGTTACCCGTCGTCACGTGGTAAAACATGCCATCTACAAGCAAAATATGAACTTAGAAACAACTGTGTAATTCTTATAACAGAATTTTCGGTTTTTCTGATCAACATACAAAACTACTTGCACATTCACTATTGGATGTACAAGTAGTTTTTTTGGTTTAAGGCCTTTTGTAAAACTTTTTCCCTGCGCTAATTCTCCCCATAGCGGCTGCGTTATTTTTAATAGCCGACGATGATGATCAAATTCCCAAATACGGTCATCAATCTGCTAAACCATTATATACGCAGTCCCGTATAACACCCTGGTTTTTTACTAAGCTTATTATCAACGTTTTATATACTTTTAATTATTTTAGACAAATAATATATCCGGTTATAAAGTATGCTGTTTAATTCTATTGATTTTGTCATCTTCTACATCGTAGTAACGGCGTTATATTTTGCCAGTCCGTATAAATTGCGCTGGTTAATTTTGCTGGCAGCCAGTTGTTATTTTTACATGGCCTTTGTGCCCGTCTACATCCTGATATTAGGGTTCACTATAGTAATCGATTATTTTGCGGGGATATTAATAGAAGGGGCAAAGCAGCGGCACCACCGCAAAATGCTGCTGGCGGCAAGTTTGGTAGCCAATATAGGCGTGCTGGCAGTTTTTAAATATTTCAATTTCATTAACCTGAATATCGATTTGCTGCTGTACAAGTTCAATTACCATAACCCCATCCCGTACCTGGCTATATTGCTGCCGATCGGGTTGTCGTTCCATACCTTCCAGGCCATGAGTTACACGATAGAAGTGTACCGGGGCAATCAAAAGGCAGAACGGCACTTCGGGATATATGCCCTGTATGTGATGTTTTATCCGCAATTGGTGGCCGGGCCGATAGAGCGGCCGCAAAACATCCTGCCGCAGATACGCGCCAAACACGAGTTTAGCTATGACCTGATGGTATCCGGGTTGAAAATGATGTTATGGGGATATTTCAAAAAGCTGGTAGTAGCCGACAGGCTATCCATTTATGTGAATATGGTGTACAACCACCCCAAATCACATAACGGAACCGAAGTAGTAGTAGCCTCCATTTTCTTTGCCATACAAATTTATTGTGATTTTTCAGGATATACCGATATCGCCATCGGCTGCGCAAGAACCATGGGCTTCGACCTGATGAAAAACTTTAACCGGCCCTATTTTGCTACCAACATACAGGATTTCTGGCGCAGGTGGCATATTTCGCTGTCGACCTGGTTCCGCGATTATGTTTACATCCCGCTTGGCGGTAGCCGGGTGCCAAGGCTAAGGCTGTTTTTAAACCTGTTCATCGTTTTCCTGTTGAGCGGTATCTGGCACGGTGCAAACTATACCTATATCATATGGGGGCTGCTGCATGGGTTATATTGCGTGATATACCTGGTCATCAAACCCTATTTACGAAAGACCCCCGAAAACCAGCTAGCCGCTACGCTGATGCGGATGGGTAACATTGCACTAACATTCGCTCTGGTAACCTTAGCCTGGATATTTTTCAGGGCCAACTCGGTAACCGAAGCATTCAAACTAATCGGCAAACTCAAAAGCTTCGGCACAAGGCCGTTTTACGGAGATGGAATGGAAAACTTAGCGAATTCTCTGATAGCCATTTTTGTTTTGTTTGTTGTAGAATACAAGATGGAATATTTACCCGGGAAGTTCAATTTTTATACTTCTTCAAATATAGCTATTCGTTGGGGGGCTTTGATATTTACGTTTTTGCTGATACTTGTTTTCGGGGTATTCAAAGGCCCAAGGTTTATTTATTTTCAATTTTAAATGGCACAGATAAAAAAATTTATTATAAGATTATCTGCGTTAGCGGCTGTATGCCTGTTGCTTGCTTTTCCCTTGCAATGGGTGGTAGATGCCGGCTTAAGGAAGTCGGATTTTTCTACCGAATACAAAGAATGGGATGATATCCTTAACTCGAGGATCAATGCCGATATTATCATACAGGGATCATCAAAGGCAAGGCTGCAAATATCGCCGAAGGAGTTTGAAAAGAGTTTCGGCCTTTCTGCCTATAACTTAGGGATGGACGGCCAGCATATCCCCATGGAAAAATACCGGTTCGATGTTTACTTGAAACATAATAAAAAGCCTAAGTATGTTATCCAGGTTATTTCACTTACGGAAATGCGCAATCCCGGCATATATACCAATTATTCGCAATTTATCCCATATTTAAATCACGACTTTATTAAGAAATTCGGTCGGCGCGGTTATTTGAATGACCTTGACTTTTACGTTCCGCTTGTTAAGTATTGTCATCAAACCGGGATGATGGAAACCGGGTTAATCAATTTTTTTAATAAGGAAGATCATCGGGAATATAAGTATAAAGGGTTCAGATCGGCAAACCTGCACTGGAGCGATACTGAGTTTATTGCTTATAAAAAACGGCACCCGCCCCACATGATTTATAAAATCGACCGTGTTGCTTATGCCAATTTTGTTGACATGATACAAACCTGCAGGCGGGAGAATATCGATTTGATCCTGGTTTATACGCCAACGCCTTTTGTTTTTGAAACCCTCATTGCAAACCGCGATGAGCTAATGAAAATGTATAAAGATCTTGCCGATAAATACAAATTGAAGTACCTCGATTATTCGCGAGATACCATCGCTGCTGATACGGCTATGTTTTATAATTACAATCACCTTAATACCCGTGGCGTTGCTATTTTTAATAAACAATTGATCAACGATCTGAAAGACGAAATAAAGTAAGGCTTTACAAAGGGGCGTTCAGTTTTAATAGTATATATATCGTTCTCCACGTACTAGCCAGATTATGCTTCTCTTTTAACAATTATTGCCAGGCTCGCGTATAAGGTCGGAAAGCTTTATGATAAGCTTATTAGATATTTATATACTTTTAATTATTTTAGACAAATAATATATCCGGTTATAAAGTATGCTGTTTAATTCTATTGATTTTGTCATCTTCTACATCGTAGTAACGGCGTTATATTTTGCCAGTCCGTATAAATTGCGCTGGTTAATTTTGCTGGCAGCCAGTTGTTATTTTTACATGGCCTTTGTGCCCGTCTACATCCTGATATTAGGGTTCACTATAGTAATCGATTATTTTGCGGGGATATTAATAGAAGGGGCAAAGCAGCGGCACCACCGCAAAATGCTGCTGGCGGCAAGTTTGGTAGCCAATATAGGCGTGCTGGCAGTTTTTAAATATTTCAATTTCATTAACCTGAATATCGATTTGCTGCTGTACAAGTTCAATTACCATAACCCCATCCCGTACCTGGCTATATTGCTGCCGATCGGGTTGTCGTTCCATACCTTCCAGGCCATGAGTTACACGATAGAAGTGTACCGGGGCAATCAAAAGGCAGAACGGCACTTCGGGATATATGCCCTGTATGTGATGTTTTATCCGCAATTGGTGGCCGGGCCGATAGAGCGGCCGCAAAACATCCTGCCGCAGATACGCGCCAAACACGAGTTTAGCTATGACCTGATGGTATCCGGGTTGAAAATGATGTTATGGGGATATTTCAAAAAGCTGGTAGTAGCCGACAGGCTATCCATTTATGTGAATATGGTGTACAACCACCCCAAATCACATAACGGAACCGAAGTAGTAGTAGCCTCCATTTTCTTTGCCATACAAATTTATTGTGATTTTTCAGGATATACCGATATCGCCATCGGCTGCGCAAGAACCATGGGCTTCGACCTGATGAAAAACTTTAACCGGCCCTATTTTGCTACCAACATACAGGATTTCTGGCGCAGGTGGCATATTTCGCTGTCGACCTGGTTCCGCGATTATGTTTACATCCCGCTTGGCGGTAGCCGGGTGCCAAGGCTAAGGCTGTTTTTAAACCTGTTCATCGTTTTCCTGTTGAGCGGTATCTGGCACGGTGCAAACTATACCTATATCATATGGGGGCTGCTGCATGGGTTATATTGCGTGATATACCTGGTCATCAAACCCTATTTACGAAAGACCCCCGAAAACCAGCTAGCCGCTACGCTGATGCGGATGGGTAACATTGCACTAACATTCGCTCTGGTAACCTTAGCCTGGATATTTTTCAGGGCCAACTCGGTAACCGAAGCATTCAAACTAATCGGCAAACTCAAAAGCTTCGGCACAAAGCCGTTTTACGGAGCCGGGGCAGAAAGTTTATTATACTGTTTGCTCGCGATTTTTATTTTGTTTGCAGCGGAATACAAAATGGAATATTTTCCGGGAAAGTTCAGCTTCTACACATCGACGAACGTCTTTATCCGCTGGGGATCGGTAATGGCCACAGTTTTTCTCATACTTTTTTTCGGAATATTTGATGGCCCGAGGTTTATTTATTTTCAATTCTAAATGGCAATGAAGAAATTTTTTATAAACCTGTTTATATTCCTGGGTATCTACATTGCTATTGCCCTTCCATTACAATGGATGATAGATGCCGGCTTAAAGAAGTCGGATTTTTCGAAAGAATATAAAGAGTGGTATGATATCACCAAATCAAAGATCAATGCCGATATACTAATACAAGGTTCATCAAAGGCGAGGCTGCAGCTATCGCCGCGACAGTTGGAACACGGTTTTGGCCTGTCTGCATACAATTTAGGCATGGATGGCCAGCATATGCCCATGCAAAAATACCGGTTTGATGTTTACCTGAAACATAACAAAAAGCCAAAATATGTAATACAAATCATCTCGTTAAGCGAACTGCAAAACCCCTTAATTAATTTTAATTACGACCAGTTCATACCTTACTTAACCAGCGATTATATCAAAAAATTCGGCGATCACGGCTTTTTAAATTACCTTGACTTTTATATTCCGCTTTATAAATATTGCCACGAAACCGGTATGATTGAGGCTGGGCTGAAAGGATATTTTAAGCGGCATGACACCCGTAAATATAAGTACAAAGGCTTCAGGCCATCTGACAGCCATTGGAAAGACAGCGAGTTTAAGGATTATAAAAAGCAGCATCCGCACGGTATGGATTTTAACGTCGATCCGGTTGCTTATTCTGACCTTGTAGATCTTATAAAAACTTGCAAAAAAGAGCAGATCGATCTCATATTCGTTTGCCCGCCAACGCCGGTAGTTTTCCAGAATATGGTTGCTAACCGTAATGACATCATGAAAGCATATAAAGACCTTTCAGATAAGTATAAATTGAAATACCTGGACTATTCGAAAGATACTATTTGTACCGATACAGCTATGTTTTATAACTATAATCATCTTAACACCCGGGGCGTAGCTATCTTTAATAACCAACTGATCAACGATCTGAAAGGCGAAATAAAGTAAGGTTTAGCACAATAGATGATCCAAATATCTATCTGCAAATAACCTTGTAATATTCTTGCTAAGATTTAAAAAATATTTAGTTTTTATCATCATTATACAAAAAAGTATTTGTAAATTCATCATTCGGGTTTACAAGTAGTTTTATGTTTTCAGAGCGTTTTATCCGGTATATAAAATTCGAAAAAAGGTACTCCCCGCATACCGTATCTGCTTATCAGTCCGATCTCGACCAATTTTTCACTTTCCTTAACAATCCGGAAAAAGTGACGCCGCCGCCACCGCCCGTTGTTACACATCCCTCCGAAATAAGTCATTACCATATTCGCAACTGGATGGTTGAGTTGATGGACGATAACATTATGGCCCGCTCGGTTAACCGTAAAATCGCTACTCTTCGCAAATATTTCAAATTTATGCTGCAGGAAGGTGTGATCACCGTTAACCCCGCTTCAAAAATTAATACCCCCAAGATCCCTAAAAATTTGCCCGTAGTTGTTGAGGATGCCCGGCTTACCCAAATGCTGGATGACAACACCAGCTTTACCACCGATTTTAAGGGCGTTCGCGATAAGCTGATCATAGAAATGCTTTTTGGTACAGGCATCAGGCTTTCGGAATTACTTGGAATTAAGGATACCGACATTAATATTTACGAAGGCACCGTTAAGGTTTTAGGCAAGCGCAACAAACAGCGCATTATCCCATTAAATAGCGAA
>CAZZUU010000220.1:0-1306 GCA_964657275.1 uncultured Mucilaginibacter sp.
GGCCGCCTGCATCCGTTTGTGTTTCGGTAACTTGGGGATAGCAAACATGGCTACCCTGTACTGAGCCGAGGGCGTAAGTTGAATTTGCCGATAGCGTAAATATGATATTTTGTTGGTCAATGTCAGGACATGACGGATCGTTACCATTTGTGCCATCGGTATAAACATGATAGGTTGTGTTTGTCAGGTAAGTTGGCAAATTGCCAAATGCCGCGTCCCCATAAACATATTGTTTTCTTGTTGCAGCTGTCCCGTTGGCCGAATAATCAATAATTTGCTTTACACGAAGGCCGCCGATCATAGTTGTTCCAGACTGATTAAGCTCATAATCGAACGTAGTACTACCGCCTGTAGGGTATTGAATTTTATTAAGAATGGTGAGCGCTGAACCGTCGAGATTCGGATCGCGGATGGCGTTGCCGCCAAATGTTACCCTGGAATCTGCCGGGTTATTGGTACGCCCGTAAACCGTTTGGGTTGGCACCAGGCTGGTGTTGCCCGATTCATTGAAAAACCCCCAGTGATCAAGGGAAGCTGTAAAGCGTGCAGGTATATTATAATCATTATTATAGGTAAATTGATAAGGCGGTTTAGACGGTGTAACGCCATCAATAGCCATTTCCTGCAACGCATCGAGCCTCAGCCGTCTATCTGTAATTACAGTGTCAGTTGCATTAAAATATCCATAGGTAAAATTAAATTGTTTTGTTAGGGTAGAATCTCCTCCCGTTGAGCTGCTGTAAGCGCTAACCTGATTTAGCAGGCGGTCTTCTGCAAATTGTGAATCCTGCCGGCCGATTGAAGAGGCCATGTTAACGAATGCAGTAATTTGTCCACTACGTTTTAAAGTAATTTTTTTTAGAAATTTAACCTGTACGCTACAGTCAGGAGGAAGAGATGATGTCGTATTTATCGATCCAGTGTAGTTGCATTGATTTCGTTGTTTATTTGCGTCGTACTGATAAGTATAAGCTTGATTTTGAAACGGATTTGTATTAAGTGATTGAGAATTCGTAGTAGTGTAATAACTAAAATCTACTTCTTCGTAACCATCGGCAGAAACCATTTTACTGAGAAACCATGACGATGGATAATAAGTAGGATACCCCGAGCTACCATCTGTTGGCACGGTTGTAGAATTTTCGACATCGGTAAAATAATAAGTGATACCTTGTTCATCAACAATGGTAAAGCTGGTATTAGATGAGATCATATCGGGTACAATCTTTGTCATATCCTGTTTTTTTTCATAACCGATCCGTCCGGTTTAATAAAAAACTTACCCGTATGGCCCGCGAAATTGTAG
>CAZZUU010000220.1:1316-6942 GCA_964657275.1 uncultured Mucilaginibacter sp.
ATCAGGCTGCGGATCGATCACTTCTTCCTGTATAGTATTTATGTATCCATAAAAGTTGAACATGTCAGACATAGCCGGCGGGTTTAAAACATTCGGCTGGTTATAATAATTGTTGTATATATCGGCATGGCCCATAACCGAGCGGGTTATTACCCCACCTGCATTAAGCGCCCAATTGCTCCCTACCCATGATGGTATATCCTGCGGCTTAAAGCCGGAAGCATTGTAGCTGAGCGATACCGGCAACGACAGGGAATTTCCCTTCAACTCACATATCGGTATACTGATATTGGGGGTGCCTGTAAACAGGCTTACTGGTACGTTGCCGTATTTACCGAGTTCGGCGGCGATAGGCGATGTGGGAATTACCTGTTTGGCCTTAAAGTCGGATTTTGCGAGAGTGACATATAATGGGTCGGTTTGCGCAAAGGCATGGCTGAGACATGCAAACAGCATGATCAGCAAAATGAGTTTCTTCATAAGGGGATGATTAATTATTTTTTGTTTTGCCAGCCATTAAAATTTCCAGTTGCGCAGCCATCTGTTTTTGCAGCGCTTCCTGTTTTTGGATGCGCGCATCCTGCTCCTTAATTTGTTTATCCTTATCAATCAGGTACAAAGTGAGCTCTTCCACCTTTTTAGTAAGCAGCCGGTTCATATCGCCCAGGTTAATACCGTCTTTAGCCACTTCGTTTTCGGAAGGCATATCAGGCAGGTGATGGTTTTGGTCGATAAAGGTTTTTACATCGCTGAGGGCAGCAAGGCGGTAGTCTTTATTAAATACATAGTCGGGCCAGTTGGCATATAGCTTAACGGTTACTGCCGTGGCAATCATGCTGCCGTTAACGGCGAGTTTGTAACCCAGGGCGTTGGAAGTGCCTATGCCTATGTTGCCATTAGCAAAAATTCGCATTCTTTCGGTAAGGCCGCCTGTAGCCGCTGTGTTGTAAAATGCAAGGTCGAAATTTGCAGTAGTGGTTTGCCGTTCGTTGGCGATGCGCCCGGTTACTCCGCTTGTTCCGAATGGGAAGGATGACGAGCCGCCAAAACGCCAGTCGACAGACATCGCGTTGCTCCCGTTGTTCCCGGCTTCATTAAGGCTAAGCATCGCGGTATTGCCGGTTATTGCTTTTTGTACGGATAGGGCTGCGTTAGGGGCTGTGGTACCAATTCCCACATTGTAAGTAGCTCTTTGTACCATTAAGGCAGCTGCGGTTATTGTTCCGTCGTTTACATCAAGATTAAAGTCGTAAGTTGTTGGCGCGAGCCTAAATCCCCAGAAAGCTGTTCCTGCGGTAGCAGACGAGAAGTTAAATGCCCCGGTCAATGGTGTTGCTGATGGCGCATTATATACATCAAATCGGGTTGTCGGGGAATTAGTGCCAATACCCACATTACCATTGGGATCGATGTAAAATCGGGTAGTTCCGCTTGCGTTGGTGTCAAAAATTCCGAATATATTTTGGTACTGGATTTGGCTTTCCTGGCGTAAATTGCTGATAATGGATCCGAATTTGAGTATGCTGCCATAAGTTCCGGCAGTGGACAAAAACATAAAGTTGTTGACAGACGAGCCGCCGGTAACATCCAGCAACCCTCTCGGATTTGTTGTTCCGATACCCACGTTGCCGCTGGCCGGAAACGTATTGGTTTGAGAAAATGCAAATTGCCGCAAGGAAATAAATAACAGGAGGATTAAGGAGAGCTTTTTCATATTTACTGATTTTTATGGTTTTGATTTTTTATGGTTTTTTTGACATTCGGCACCACTATGGCCTGTAAAAAGCACATATAGGTCCGGATTTTCATTGCCAAAACTTTGGTGGGTATTCATGAATTTGTGACAGGTTTAAGGATAAAGTTTTGAAACGGTTAGGTTTCAGCCGACAATATCAAAAATATTTTTTTACATTTTACACCGTGTTTTCACGGTATTTTTCACTGGCAATAATATTTGCCTGGCTTTAGAAACTCTCTTTTGAAAAGCAGGGAGTGCAGTAGTAATACCGTATTTGACATAAGGGAGATGAGCGAACGCTACAAATTTAGCGGTTAGTGTTCATAAAAGTGCTGACACTGTTTTGTCAGTATTGCATCAGCAGGCTATTGTTATCGGCTTACTTTTAAAGAAAAAAATCAGCGGTCAATGTTGTTTGTTTTGGCTTTGCAATTGCTACAAACAGTAAATCCCGTATAACAAAACAGCCCCGTTATGATCGTAAATACAATCACAACAGGGCCGCTTAGTTAGCTTTGATTATATTAATTGAAGCTTACATCAAGGTGCCCGCTGGCATCAACCTTTACCGGGATTCCACCACCGTTTATACTTCCCTTAACATTGTCTTTTTCCCATTTGCCCTTGAAAGTTTCGGTATTTGATGGTTTATTTATTTTGTTAGCTGCAAAGCTCAGATCGAGACCTTGTTTGGAAGGCAGTTTCAAGTCTATGTGACCGCCGCTCACATCAAGCTTTACATATTTGCCAACATGCAACAGGTCGACATGCATGCTGCCGCCGCTTGTTGAAGCGTCAAGGCTACATGATAACTGCGTTAAATTAACGCTGCCGCCACTTGTGCCTGTAATTAATTCGCCTTCAATGTTATTTGCCTGGATACTGCCCCCACTGGTGTTGGCTGTTATTGCCCCTTTCAAGTCTTCAAGATGTAATGAGCCACCTGAAGTTTCCAGTTTTATTTTTCCGTTGCAGCCATTGGCGTGGATGCTGCCGCCACTGGTTTCCAAACTAATATTATCACCTGAGTTTGAAACATCAATACTCCCACCTGATGTTTCCCCTTTAATTAACCCGGTTAAATGATCGACATGGAGGCTGCCCCCGCTGGTACTGAATTTTTCATCGCCGGCCAGGTTATCCAGGTGAATACTGCCCCCACTGGTGTTTAATTGGGTAGCTACATGCATTGGCACATATACTTTAAAAGAGATACTTAACTGTTTTCTCCAGTTCCAATTGAAACCGCCTTCGTGTTTTCTTTTTGCGGTGGCATGAACCTCATGATCACTAACAACAACTTTAATGTCGTAATCCTCATCCAGGCGTTTCTTGATGTCGTCACTGCTGAGCTCCTGGTTATTATTACCGTGTACATACATTTCAACCCGGGGCGCCTCGCCGGCTGCTCCGCTAACCGTTATGCTACCGCCCGAAGTATTTACAAATACGCTTGTTACAGCATCGTTAGCCAACGACTTTGTTTCGTAAGGTGTTTTATTCCAATCCTGACCAAAGGCTGCACAACCCTGGCAGGCAATTAATAATAGTAAAAAATAAGTTTTCATCTTTTTAGATTTAGTTTTTAATAAGACCACTATTTAGGGCAATTAGTTGCACCGAAGGGTAAATTATTGTGGCGAATGTTTTGCCAAATTTATACTGCTAACTGCCACTGCGAACTGCAAACTTTCCCCTATTCACTCCTCAAACTCTTCACCGGGTTCATCAGCGCTGCCTTGACAGATTGAAAACTAACTGTGACCAATGCTATCATGATGGCAATTATTCCCGAAAAAGCAAAAACCGACCATCCTATCGGTGTGCGGTAAGAATAATTTTCAAGCCATTTATCCATTGCATACCATGCTATTGGCGAAGCAATCAACAGAGCTATCATCACCAAAATCAAAAACTCCCTTGATAATAAGGTAAATAATGAACCCACGCTTGCTCCGAGCACTTTGCGGATACCTATTTCTTTGGTACGTTGTTCAGCAGTAAACATGGCCAACCCTAAAAGCCCCATGCAAGAGATAAATATCGCCAAAAAAGCAAACACATTTGCAAGCTTGCCAACTATTTGTTCGCTGATATACAGCTGCTTATATTCCTCGTCCGAAAAGTTATAAGTAAAAGTAAAATTGGGGTTCAGCTCTTTACAAAGTTTTTGAAGAGAAGCCAACGCCTGCTTTGTTTGACCTGGCTGCGTTCTTACTAACATATTTCCATAGCCCTCCAATTCGCCAAATCGTATTATCAAAGGGTGTATAGGCTCGTGAAGAGAATTGAAATGGAAGTCTTTTACCACGCCAATTATTTTACCTTGCTTGCCCCACATCATAAAAGGCTTCCCTATGGGATCGATATACCCTATTCTCTTTAATGCGCTTTCGTTAATTATGTAACCAACAGAATCAGTAATAAAATCGTGCGAAAATTCGCGGCCATACAGCATTTTAAGTTTCATGGTTTTCACAAAATCATACCCAGCTGAAACCTGCGTAAACTCGACATTAACATTTGGATTTTTACCATCCCAATTAACGCCGCCCGTGGTACTGCCAAAATTGGTGGGCGTGTTGGTAACGCGGGTAACCTGTTGTATTCCGGGCATTTTTAATGCCTCATCTTTGAATACAGCGTATTTTTGAACCAAATCGCCCTCCAGCGGAATATAGATCATATTCTCCCGGTCGTATCCTAAATTTATCTTTTGTATATAATTTACCTGTTTAGAAACAACGATAGTACCGACAATTAAAAATACGGACAACACAAATTGAACCACTACCAGGCCTTTTCGGAACCAGGACGAGCCAGTACTTAGCTTTACTGACCCTTTTAGCACCTTTACCGGATTAAAGGAAGACAGAAAAAGAGCTGGGTAACTACCGGCTATAAAACCTGTCATCAGCGTTAAGCCGACCAAGCTTAACCAAAAATACCCCTGATTGAACGGAAGTGTAATTTGCTTTTGGGTGACGATATTAAAACCGGGCAGTAATACTGCAACCAACAACAACGATATGGCTGCTGCAATTAAAGTAAGTAAAATAGCTTCACCAATAAATTGCTGTATCAAAACCGAGCGAACGGCACCCACTACTTTACGCACCCCTATTTCGCGCGCACGTTTTACAGAATGTGCGGTAGTTAAGTTCATAAAATTGATGCAAGCAATAAGCAGGATAAAAATACCTACTAAAGAAAAAATATGAACATATTGAATACGGCCGCCATCAGTTTTGCCATTTTTAAAAACCGAATGCAGGTAAACGTCACCAAATTTCTGGATGCCTAATTCCTCCCGGAATGCCGCAGTAGGCTTGTTATAAATATCCATAAAATGGGCAATTTTTTTGTTCAGCAATACGGGGTTTGCATCTGCGCGCAACAGGATATACGTTAGCGGGCCGTTGTTTCCCCACTGCTTTGCCCACTGGTTCTCCTGTAAAAAATTGTCAAGGTTTATAAGATATTCAAACCGCTCTGAACTGTTTTTTGGAAGGTCTTCAAATACTGCCGTAACCGTAAAATCCTTCCTGTTTTCATACCTGATGGTTTTGTTTATTGCAGCCATCGGGCTTCCGAAAAAATCATCGGCCATTTTCCTCGAAATGCTAATACTCACCGGACTATTGAGTGCTGTTTGAGGATTTCCTGCCAATAAATGATAACTAAACATTTTAAAAAAGTCGGGACTCGCCGATGTTCCTTCCAACTTTAAAATCTTATTGCCCACCCGAAAGGTCTTTTGATCGTTGTAAGAAAGTGTTGCCGCGTAAGCTATCTCAGGGAAAAGCTTCTTCATCTCCGCAGCCAACACGCCGGGCGTAGCGTACTGGCCTTGTATCTGTTTGTCAAAATACTGACGCTCGAACACCT
>CAZZUU010000221.1:0-6921 GCA_964657275.1 uncultured Mucilaginibacter sp.
ATGCGTCATTTTGGTCGAGGATATAGATGCTTAACGTCGGTATCGGTTTACCGATGATGCTTTGCCCGCCATTGATATGCTCCCATTCTATCTCTCTGAAAGTTACGTGTACCGTCGTTTCGGTAATACCGTACATGTTGATTAACCGGGTGTTCTGATAGCTTTGTTTCCAGTATTGCAGTTTGCCGGGGTTTAAGGCCTCGCCACCAAAGATCACATAGCGTATCGTGGTGCTTTGGATACCGTTCTCTGAATAAACATCCTGCAGGTTATAAAATGCCGATGGAGTTTGGTTTAATATGGTTACTTCTTCCTTTTGCAGCAGTTCTGCAAAAAGGCTGGTGTCTTTTGCTACATCTTTTGGTACGATGACCACTTTGCCGCCATAGAACAAGGCGCCGTACATCTCCCATACCGAAAAGTCGAAGCAGAAAGAATGGAACATCGTCCAAACATCGTCCTGGTTGAAATCGTACAGGTTGGGTTTTGTTTTAAACAGCCTTACTACATTGTAATGTTCTATCATTACACCTTTGGGCTTACCTGTTGAGCCGGAGGTATAGATGATATAGGCTAACTGGTTTGGCTTTATTGTTAAGCCGGGGTTAGCTGTTTCTTCTTTGCTGATCTGCCGCAGGTCACCGTCAAGTGATACTACTTTCAAGTTGCTGTCGCCAAGCTTTGTTTTGCTTTCCTCGCTGCTGACTACCAGCTGTGCCCCGGTATCTTCCAGCATGTAGCTGATGCGCTCTGCCGGGTAATCCGGGTCAACAGGTACGTATACCCCGCCTGCCTTTAATATCCCCAGGATACCGACAATCATTTCTACCGACCGTTCAATGCAGATCGGCACCAATGTTTCTGCCTGTACGCCTTGTTTAACCAGGTAACGGGCCAGTTGATTTGAACGTTCGTTAAGCTCCTTATAGCTTAATGTTTGGTTTTCAAATGCCAGTGCGGTGCGTTCAGGGGTTGCTTTTACCTGGTCTTCGATCAGGCTTACGATGCTCGCCTCCGTTGGATAGGTGGCAATGGTATCATTGAAGTCGTGTAGCAGCGTTTGTTCTTCTGCTGCACCCAGCATACGCAAACGGCCTATTTGCTCCTTCGGTGAAATTACAATAGACGAAAGCAATGCAACAAAATGATTCAGCATACGACCGATAGTAGCGGCCTTATACAGATCAGTATTATATTCCATTGTGCCCAGGATTCCGTCGGGTGTTTCTTTGAGCGTCAAAGTCATATCAAATTTTGCAGTGATATGTTCGTGGTTAGCTGCGGAAAAACTCACGTCGCCCAATTTCAACTCAGGAATATCCGGTGTGTTTTGCAATACCAAAACTGCCTGAAATAATGGGCTGCGGCTCATATCGCGTATTTTCACTACCGCATCAACCACTTTTTCAAACGGTACTTCCTGGCGGCCGTAGGCTTCTAACGTAGTATCTTTTACCTGTTCCAGTAATTCATCAAAAGTCATATCCGCAGAAACCTGGCTTCTCAAAGCTAACGTGTTCACAAAGAAACCAATTAGTCCTTCAACCTCCTGCCGGCTTCTGCCAGCGATAGGCGTGCCCACACATATATCTTCCTGGCCGCTGTAACGATGCAACAATATATTAAACGCCGACAACAAAGTCATGTATAACGAGGCCCCATGTTTTTTGGCAAGCGCATGTACCTTTAACGATAAGCCTTGCTGTATCTTAAAGTTTTGTTTAGCTCCGCGCAAACTTTGGATAGCAGGTCTTGTGTAATCGGTAGGTATTTCAAGCGGTGCAACGTTAGCAAGTTTAGCTTTCCAATATTTTAATTTATCGTCCAGCACATCGGCGTTAAGGTATTTTCGTTGCCATATAGCGAAGTCAGCATATTGAATTGGTAATGATGCTAATTTTGCTTCTTTATTTGCTACGTAAGCCTGGTAAAGCTCAACCACTTCCTTCACTAATATTGACGTTGACCATCCATCTGATGCAATGTGGTGCATTACTGCTACCAGTACATGGTCATTGTCATCTATTGCAATCAGTTCAGCCCGTAACATAAAATCGGCCGACAGATCGAAGGATTTATTAACCAGGCCACTTATATAATTTGCAAACTCAGCAGATCCTTCTTCAAAAGCTAAATCTTTGGTTTCGGTTAGTGCCCAATTATTTGCCGGTAATATATGTTGATACCCGCTTCCTTCATGGTCCTTTATTACAGTACGTAAAACTTCATGACGATTTACTATCGTGGATAAAGTGTTTCTTAGTGCTTGAATATTTAAACTGCCCTTTAGCCGCAATACCGCCGGTAAATGATACTGCACCGTTCCCTCAAGCCTGTCAATAAACCATAAACGTTCCTGGCTGAAAGACAATGGAATATATTTCGGCCGGGGATTTGAAACCTCCATTTCCGGAACAACTTCTTTTCCACCATCAATATCCAGGTGTACTATTAACGATGATATCGTAGGATTTACAAATAGATTTTTAACACTGATCTCGATACCCAATTCCCTCCTTATTCCCGATACCACACGCATTGCTAACAACGAGTGGCCACCGAGTTCGAAGAAATTATCATTAATGCCAACACGCTCGGCTTTTAACAGATCCTGCCATATTTTGCTGATCTTTTGTTCAGTTTCATTGCGTGGTGCCACGTAGTTATGCTTGTTACCGGCTGTCCGATTCTTACGTTGACTCAAAAACTTTCTGTCAATCTTCCCGTTGCTGTTTAACGGAAGATTTTGCAATGAGACCATCTCTGATGGCACCATATAATCAGGCAATAGTTTCTGCAATTGCGATTTGATATCTTTTTGCATCAATATGCTGATATCGGCAAATAACGGAACATTAGTGTATGAGCTGTTGCTGAAACTGTTCTTATCGCTGTAAACATGTTCAATAAAACGATCAGTAGCAGCCTTCATCAACACGATATTTATTTTCAAAGGATCTTCGTCCAATAAAAACTGATATTGATATCCGTTTGCGCTTGCAACCGATAATAGCTCTTCTATTTCGCTACTATCACTATTCTTTTGTGCTATTGATGCAACCAAATCGGTTGTTGAACTTGTTGTATTCCTTTGCAGGGCATCATGCAATTGCTTTTCCTGCCATAAACGCGGGTTTGGCGCATCTTTGATACTTATTTCATCCAGCCCCTGGCTAATCTGTTCGATTATATTTTTCTTATTATCATCATTCCAATTTTGCCAGGTCGGTGTATGTATTTCTTTCTTTACACCTATATAAACGATAACGTTATAGCGGTAAAGGGTTAACTCATTAATGAAATTTCCTTTTTTGGATTGTATCTCGATGTGGGTTATTTGCGGATACAAAGATTTGAGTTTGTAAAAGTATTCAGGCGCAAAGCATAATTCTTCTTCTTTTATAACCTCTTGTTCTACATTCCATTTAAATTCTTTAATATCCTCATTTACATAGGTTTTCAACATTTGCAACCGAACTTTAAATAGTTCGAGCAAACGGTTGTCGCGCACGTCACCAATAACGATACGGCCATTGCCATTCAGCATGTTTATGCTATTGCCAATTATATTGGTTAAATAATCAGCTCCCGGAAAATATTGAACAACAGAATTGATGATAATAGTATCCAATTGCTGATCTTCCGGCAATGCTATTTCGTGGGCGGCGGTTACATAAAACTCTGTCGCGCCATAGTTTCTTGATCCTGTGACGATTCTTTGTTCTATTCTATCTACGGAGTGCTGTGAGATATCAGTACCGATATATTTTGCCAGTTTTCCGGCTAACGGATAAAATATCAACCCGGTTCCGCTTCCTATTTCAAGAACATTTTTGGGGTTTTCCGCTAAAATTAAATCTATGATATCCTTCTGCCATTCGCGCATTTGTTCATCAGGCAGCGGTTCGCCCGAGAAACTATCATTCCAAATAGCGATATTAAATTCACGATCTGCTATTTGCTGTTCGTCCTCTAATCTATATTCGGTATCATAAACCTCTTTCCAGCTATCAACCTGGGCATTATACAACTGATGCTCGGTTGCCTTTACAGCAGCCGCATCCGGAACATAATAACTTATCAAGCCGGTGGCAACACCATCCGTATCTTTTACGACCACACAACTACGCTGAATTTGTTCAAGTCCATTCAATACGGTCTCGATTTCGCCTAATTCAATACGATATCCTCTTATCTTAACCTGATCATCGATCCGGCCCAGGCATTCTAAATTACCGTCGGCCAGCCATCTGCCTAAATCGCCTGTACGGTATATTCTGGCACTTTGTTCTTTGCTGAAGGGATAACTGGTGAATTTTTCTGAAGTTAATTCTGCGCGGTTAAGATAGCCGCGGGATAATCCAACACCACCGATGCATAATTCGCCGGTAACGCCAATAGGATTTAGCTGGCCGTCTTTACTAATAATATAAAACTGTGTATTGTCAAGCGGTTTACCGATTGAAACTTTTTCGGTGATCGATAATTTCTTTATTGCCGACCAAATTGTAGTTTCTGTCGGGCCGTAAACATTCCAAACCTCTCCGATAGCGGTCAGGTAATCCTTAATGTTTTCTTTAACCGCTTCCCCGCCTATCAGCATTTTTGTGTGCTCCTGGTTGGTCCATTCGCTATCGTTCAGCAACTGCCAGGTTGACGGCGTTGCCTGCATGTGTGTTGGCTTATAATCTGAAATACTTTGCCTTAATTTGTAGCCGTCTGATGCGGTTTCCCGTGATACAACTACCAGGTTAGCGCCGTTAATTAACGGAACATACAATTCAAGATAAAAAATATCAAAGCTGTAAGTTGTAACAGAAAGGAATTTTGATGTTTGAGTAAATTGTACATCCTTGGTAATACTTGTCAGTAAGTTCACTAAAGATGTATGTTCAATCATCACACCTTTGGGTTTACCCGTTGATCCGGATGTATAAATTAGGTAAGCTAATTGATCTGGTTTAGGCTTAGCAGAAATACTCACCTTCGATTCTATTGAAATCGCGCTCCACTCGCTATCAATTTCTATAGTCCTGACATTAGTACCTTCGCCCGCATTTAAACTGTTCTTGCTATTGCTAAGCATAAGTTGCGCACCCGAATCCTCCAGCATATAGGCAATTCTGTCGCCCGGTAATTCTGGGTCAATCGGAACATACGCGCCCCCGGCTTTTAATATTGCCAGTATACCGATAACCATATCAAGGCCACGCTCAATGCATATCGGCACAAGGGTTTCGGTTTTAACTCCATTTTTTTGAAGATAATGTGCCAGTTGGTTCGATTTCTCGTCGAGGTCTTTATAGCTCAATTGCTGACCTTCAAAAACAACTGCAATCGACTCCGGATTATTTTTTGCCTGCTTTTCAAATAGTCCAATTACACTTTCATTTGCCGGGTAAACAGCGTCGGTGTTATTAAAATCCATTAACAATACCTGCTCTTCAGCGTTGCTTAGCATGTTTAAATGCCCAACCTGGCCAGTTACCGAATTAACAATTGATAAAAGCAGATTAATATAATGGCCCGCTAATCGTGCCATTGTCTCCTCGTTGTACAGGTCTGTATTATATTCTACGATGCCTTGTATGCCCGATCCGATCTTTTTAAGGTATATACTAATATCAAACTTAGAGGTTATGTGTTCATGCCCTTCTGCGCTCAGGCTCAATCCATCAAGTTTCAATTCAGGAATATCAGGTGTATTTTGCAAGCTGAATAATACCTGGAATAATGGGTTCCGGCTCATATCCCGTTCTTTTACAACGGTGTCTACAATTTTCTCGAACGGCACTTCCTGGTTTGCATACGCTTCGAGCGTAGTTGTTTTTACACTATCAAGTAGCTCGCTAAATGACATAGTTCCCTTTACTTCACTTCGCAGCGCCAGCGTGTTAATAAAGAAACCAATGAGGCCTTCCAGTTCCTGCTGGTTCCTGCCCGCTATAGGGCTACCTACACAAATATCTTCCTGACCGCTGTAACGATATAGTAATACCTTAAAGGCCGATAACAACAACATGTATAATGTTACGCCATGCTCGTTACTTAATAATTGAAGCTTGTCAGAAATCTCCTCTTCTATTTTAAAACTATGTGTTGCGCCGTTTGTACGCTGAATAGCCGGGCGATTGTAATCTGTCGGTAGTTGTAATGGGGCTACATCATCCAGTTTTGACTTCCAATAACCCAATTTTTTCTCCAGCAATTCGCCGTCCATGTATTTCCGTTGCCAGATTGCATAGTCGGCGTATTGTACCGGCAATTCTACTAAAGTTGACGATCTGCCTTCTTCATAAGAAGCATATAGTTCCACGAGTTCTCCAACAAGTACCGACCTTGACCAGCCGTCGGATGCGATGTGATGAAGCGTTACAACTAATATATGCTCGTCTGCCCCAATTTTAATTAAATCGGCTCTGAGCATGTAGTCTTTCGACAGATCAAATGGTCTGGTAATTAGTTCGGCTATGTACGATAAAAGTTCTGTTTCATCACCTTCTAATTTTTCTATTATTCCTAATGCCCAGTTTTCAACACCCATTATTTGCTGGTAGCCCTGACCTTCATGATCAAGAATTACGGTGCGTAATATTTCATGACGGTTGACAATTCCTACAAGCGTATTTGTTAAAACATCAAGATTTATATTACCTTTTATGCGTAATACCGATGGAATATGGTATTGTGTGCTCCCCTCCAGCCTGTCGATAAACCACAGCCGTTCCTGGCTGAACGATAACGGGATGTATTCCGGCCGTGGTTTCTCGGCTGTTACCGGTGGTAGCAGGTCTGTTGATGTTGTATTGTTGGTTAACCGTGCCGCCAGTTTTTGTATCGTCGGGTAGTCAAATACGTCTGCAATAGGCAGCTCCATACCGAACTGCTTCCTTATCTGTGAGATCAATCGCACCGCCAGTA
>CAZZUU010000222.1:0-6914 GCA_964657275.1 uncultured Mucilaginibacter sp.
ATCGATAAAATAAAACCGCTAATTGAAAAATATATAGCCTCATTACCCTCATCGCATCAGAACGATGCTATAGTTGATCTCGGGATCGCACCTGCCGCAGGCAAATTAACAAGGAAAATTTATGCCGGTGAACAAGAAACGGCAAATGTTAGCCTGATATTTAAAGGTAAATACGATTTTACCCCACAAAATAATTTGCAAATTGATGCGCTTGGCGAGATTTTGGAATACAAATTAATTGAACGTTTACGTCAAACTGAAAGTGGTATATACTCACCAAATGTCACGGTCAATCGCAACAAGCTCCCCTCTGCTGCTTATTCTGTTTTTATAGGATTTCAATGCGCGCCGGCAAATGCAGATAAACTGATAGCTGCTACGTTAGACGAGATCAATAAGATAAAAGAACACGGAGCAACTGATGCTGATATTCAAAAATACCGGGAAGAAGCCAAAAGAGCAAATGAGGTAAATATCAAAAACAATTATTTCTGGTTTTCTTACTTAACAAAATCCCTCAAAACCGGCGGCAATTTAGAAAGTATTTTGGGTTTTGATGAATCACTGAAAGGAATAACCGCTGAAAGTATAAAAGGTGTGGCTAGCGCTTTCCTTGATGAAGGAAACATGCTTAAGTTTATTTTATTGCCTGAGAAGTACGAGAATCAAAAATAGAACCTACTGTAACTAAACATTCAACGCAAAAAACACAACACTGATAGCATTAAACTCATTTACGCTTTTGTTCTTTATAAGATTAGTTAATAGTGAAAGGTTCTCCCCGAGCGTAGGGAGAACAACTTTCAAACATTACAGGACAAATATTTTAATCAGGCATCAAATCAAGCGGGTAAATGGCTTTGGGATGTTTAAACCAACACAGCTCCTCCATCGATAACCAAAGACTGCCCAGTGGCGTAAGTCTGTTTCATCAGGTACACAAAAGCCTGTGCAATATCTTCGGCTTCGCCAACACGTTTTAACAACAAGGTATTTTCCAGATAGCTGTAAAACCCTTTACGATCTGCTTCAGGAAGGTTATTCCAAAGGTTTGTTTTGATCACCCCTGCAGCTACGTTATTAACCCTGATGGGCGCAAGTTCCACGGCCATTGCGCGTGTGAAGGCATCCATTGCGCCGCAAATAGTGGCGCCAAGACTATAGCCCTTAGCTGGCCGCTGGCCAAAATTGCCGCTCATCAGGTTAATGGAACCGCCGTCGTTAATAAGAGATTTGCCATACTTGATAGCGGCAAAGGCGCCCCATAAGCGTATGGTAAAAAAGTTCTTAGCTTTTTCAATATCCGTATCGTCCACCATACCACTGGTGATATTTTCTCCTGCGGTATATACCAGGTGGTCAAAGCGACCGACCTTTTCGAAAAAATTCCTTATATCTGCTTCGTTGCTGAGGTCTGCTGCGTAACCTTCACTTCCGCGCGGTAATCCGGTCAAAGCCTGGTTTATCCTCGCCTGATTGCTCGAAACAATAATTACATTTGCGCCTTCGTCGGCTGCTGCTTTTGCAGTAGCTAACCCTAAACCCGAGCTGCCGCCTAAAATGATCACCTTTTTTCCTGTCAACTGGTTTGTTTTATTTTGATTTTCCATGTTTTTTATTTTTGCAGGTACAAATGTCCCCAATCTTAAAATGATGACAATTACCATATGGTAAAAAGTGATCCCGGGAGAGCATGCATAGTTTTTTAAAAATTGATATCTTCGCTTATAGATCAACCTATGGAAACCCTTTTGGCTTTTCTTCGCTCCCTCCGGCCGATCAACGCTGATGAAGCGGCGACGATTATTTCACATTTTCGCACAAATCAGTTTAAAGAAGGAGAATACCTATTTACGGCCGGCAACGTATGTAAGGAGCTTTTCTTTGTAGTTTCTGGTATCATAAGGATAGTTACCGTTAATGATAAGGGTGTGGATATCACCTATTATTTTATCGGCGAAAAACAATTTTGTACCCTGCTGCAAAGTTTTAACGAAGAAACCATTGCTAACGATGGTATTCAGGCCTGCACCGCCATTCAGGTTTTATCCATCAGCAAACGGGGTCTGTCGTCGTTATACCAGGAATTGCCTTTCATGGTCGACCTGATAAACCAGGTTAACCAGCAGCGTATGATGGAAAAGATCAGGATCAAAAATGCTTTTTCCGGCGCAGATGCCGTTGAACGGTATAAGGTATTTAACACAGAACAACCGGAGATCGCCTACCGTGTCCCGCTGAGTTATGTTGCTTCCTACCTGAACGTAACCCCACAATCGTTAAGCAGGATCAGGAGGAATTTGAAATAGGCCATTTTGTTGACAAAAGCGGATTAGCTATATATCCGAATTATCAATCTTTACCGCCGTTGATCATATCAGACACAATACCCGCTGATTCTTTTTTTCTCTCTGCCAGCAAAACGCCTGCCAGGTGCACAAATATAAAAGCCAGCACAAGGTACATACAGAATCCATGAACATCTTTTACGCTGGGCCGTATGGATTTATAAGCAACCAGTTCATCTTCAAAAGCGAGAAATAATCCGGTTACAACCATTATAATCAGCAGTATATAAAAAAGGCTATATATGGTTTTAACGGTAAGTTCATGCCTTACAGCCTCCCGTTTAGCTTTTGTTACTTTAAATTGAGCGTAGGTGGCCTTTATTTTGCGGATGAACTTTTGGTCGGCCAGCTGGAATAATTCCAATACCAAACGAAACAACAACAGTGCTGCAAGTGTATAGCCAAAATAAACATGAATATCCCATACGCTATCACTGAGCGCGTGCGCAACCGATCGGGCCTGTCCGGCTGTTATATTGGCGCCAGCCTTTTCCATTTTTGCTTTAATTAAAGCTGCTGTTGGTCGGTCGTCAGTAATTGTAGCGTTTATCAATACGGTGATCAATGAGCCACTTATAACAATAGCGTTTGCCCAATGCCATAGGCGGAGGGGCCGGGAATTTTTTTTAACCCGCTGAACGGATAGGGTACTTTTGCGGACGGGTGCTATTAACGCCATTGTGCCTGATGTTATAGTTTATTTATATTATTAATTGCTTGAACAAAATACCGGTTCATTAATCAGCGTGAGATCGTAGTGAATATGCCTTACTCATAACCGCAAAGCGCAACATCTGTTTTATTTAAACAAAGTCTGGATGGATGCACTCATAATCTTCGATTTAAAATTATAACTGCAAAATGTAGGAATCCTGTAGTTCATTTAAACTTGGTAGGCTGACTTCAGGATTTCCTCAACATAACATAGTATGTTTGATCTAAAAAATCCGGTGAAATTATTAATTATTGAAGACGAGCAAAGCCTACGGGAAAATATCACAGCTTATTTCACCGAAGATGGCAATATATGTGAGAACTGCGGCGACCTTCGTTCTGCAATGGAAAAGCTGGCTATGTATGAGTATGATTGTATACTATTAGATATTGGGTTGCCGGATGGTGAAGGGTTTGCCATCCTGGATTATCTTAAAGCTAACGTTAAGGGCGAATCCGTGATTATCATCTCGGCCCGCAATTCTCTTGATGATAAACTAATGGGACTTAACATTGGGGCCGATGATTATTTAACAAAGCCTTTTCACCTGGCGGAACTTAAAGCGAGGGTAGTTGCGGTTTTCAGAAGGAAAACGGGCAGCAATAAAGGGCTGCTGGTTTTTAATGAAATCATTATCGACCTACAAGGACGAACCGTAACTATCAATGATGGGCCCATTATTTTAACCAGGAAAGAATATGAAATGCTGCTTTACTTCATCGCCAATAAAGGAAAAGTTATTTCAAAATCAGCGCTGGCCGAACACCTCTGGGGCGATGAGATGGATATGCATAGTCATTTTGATTTTATCTATACGCATATAAAAAACCTGCGCAAAAAAATATTAGAAGGTAATGGTAAAGATTACCTGCAATCGGTTTACGGTATCGGTTATAAATTTGTGTCGGCGTGAAATTAGCAGCGCACTATAACCGCACTAATGTGCTAATAACACTTACGCTGTTAATTATTGGCGCAGTTATTTATTTTTTTGCCATAAATTATATCGCCAGGAAACAGCTGGACAACGACCTTTCAGAAGAGGTTGGCGAAGTTGTAGATTATATATCCGCTAATCATAAACTGCCAAAGCAAGTTGATTTTGACGAAGATCAGACCATTTTCATTAAAACAGACAAAAAAAACATAGAGCCCAGGTTTTTCGATACGGTATACGTAAATTCAAAAGAAAAGGAGAACGAGCCGGGAAGGGCAGTTGAAACTATAATCCGGTTAAACAAATCGTATTACAGGGTAATTATCACCATTTCGAGAGAAAGTACGGAATATCTGTTGCAGTTTGTGGGTATCATTACGCTTGGTTTAATGATTAGCCTATTGCTCATCCTTTTTCTTGCAAACCGGTATTTTTTAAATGGGCTTTGGAAACCGTTCCATACCTTGTTGAATCAAATAAAAGGGTTTAACATTTCGGAAGAAAACAACTTCAATTTAACAAGTAACCGTGTTGATGAATTTGCAGAATTAAGTGTTGCCGTCGACAGCATGTCAAAACGGGTACATAATGACTATCAGAATTTAAAAGATCTTACAGACAATGCATCCCACGAAATGCTGACACCGCTGGCAGTAATAACCTCCAAGTTGGATATATTGATTCAACACGAACAGCTGCCACCCGGAATTTCTGAGCAAATAGAAGATATTTACGCAGCTACCCGTAAGCTTTCACGTATGAACCAAACATTACTGCTGCTTACAAAGATTGAAAACAACCTCATCGTTGGAAATGAACCGGTTGATTTACATATATTGCTGACTGACAAGATTAAACAATTTCAGGAACTGATATTAGCTAAACATATTGTTATCACAGAAAATCTAAGTACGAAAGAAGTCTTTGTAAGCAAATACTTACTAGACATTTTGTTAAATAACCTCCTAAGTAACGCTATTTGGCATAACAATGCCAACGGCGAATTAATAATTACTCTGAATGAAAAACAAATGCTTTTTCAAAACACCGGAAGTGCCGTTTCGCTAAATAAGAACAATATTTTTGAACGGTTCAAAAAGGGCAGTAAATCTGAGGGAACAGGTTTAGGTTTGGCCCTGGTAGAAAATATCTGTAAATTTTATGGATGGGAGGTAAAATATGATTTTAAGGATAAGCTGCACAGCTTTAGAATAGCTTTTTAAGTGGTTTACGATAGCAAAGTTTCGTTAATAACGAAATTAGATTTTTAGCTCACGAAAATCTTTTATTGATGAATATTGTTACCCCGGGGTTGGAATTTTAAGATGTTAAGTCATTCCCTAAAAGGAATAAATAAATAAATAACATCAGATTAAATAACGAACTTATAGTCTACAATATCTGCTGCGGGAGTTTTTCGACCCTTTGTTTGCAAAAAAATAAAAATTAGATACTTATCGCGAAGTTTAAAGCGTTTTTTTTGTCCTTTTTGTTGATAGCACGATATTATTTACATAAAACCAAGCTAAATATAACATAAGTTTAATAAATTGCATTTTTGAATTGGTATGATAGGTGATTTCAGTGAGGAGCAGTTGGTGCATTCTCTTAAAGAAGGAGATGAGGCTGCTATTGCTGAAATTTACAAGAGGTATTGGCGAAAACTACTCGCTATTGCTTATAATCATACCCGTGATAAATCCTCTGCAGAAGAAATTGTTCAGCACGTTTTGATCAAGTTATGGGATAGGAGAAGTGAACTCAAGATCGACTCCTTATCTGGTTATCTCGCAACTGCTGTTAAGTATTCGGTACTTAATGCTATTTACAGGGAAAGGCGCAGAAACGAAATTGCCATGAAGGTTTTCGGTCATCAATATCACGATTTTGACGACGAGGTGATTTATGCCAGTTTTTTAAAGGAGTATATCAATGGCGTTGTAGATAAATTACCTGAAAAGTGTAAGCTTGTTTTTAAATACAGCAGGGAACAAGGTAAAAATAATCCGCAAATTGCTTTTGAATTGAACATTGCCGAAAAGACTGTTGAGGCCCATTTAACCAAGGCGCTGAAAGCTATTAAATATTCCCTCCGTAATACTGGCCTTATGCTATTGGCCTCTTTAATTTATTTTTTTTCTTAGTAAAATTCTCCGCCGACTGGTATTCACTGAATTATCTGAAAGTTTATTCAAACGCAATGAGTTTTTCTTTATGTATCGGTTTATAAAAAAAGTTTACTACCGACTAAGGGTAAACCCCTATTTTATGTGACTTCACAATAATTACCATAATAAAACCATGGAAGAAGAAAATTTAACAAACCTCATCGAAAGATTTTTAGCCGGAAAAGCAAATGACTCCGAGAAAAAACAATTGGATGATTGGTATTTACAGCAAAGCGAAAAAGAAATGGCTTGGGAGAGCGACCGTGAAGACGAAGAAAAGGAAACAGAGGCCCGGATGTTTAAAAATATTATGGGCCGTGTTCAACAGCCAGGGGGCAGGGTTGTCTATTTTAACAGGACATTTATACAACGGGCTGCTGCCGTGTTTGTAGGTTTTGCATTGTTTACGGGTGTTTATTTTTATACATCAAAACATCAAACCAGAAAAGAAAACACATTATCGGCATCGGTTACTGCGCCTGTTCACTTTTCAGAAAATAAATATGTGACGCTGCCTGATAGCAGCGTGATAGTTCTTCGCACGGGTAGTAACATACATTACGCATTCAACGGAAAAACAAGGGAACTTTCATTAGTGGGAGAAGCATATTTTGATATTAAACATAACGCCCATCAACCCTTTGTGATCCACACCGGTAGTTTAACCACCACAGTTTTGGGAACCGCCTTTAATATAAGCGCTTATCCCGAAAAGAAAATTATAGTTTCGGTAACCCGTGGAAAAG
>CAZZUU010000223.1:0-6890 GCA_964657275.1 uncultured Mucilaginibacter sp.
AGTTAATTAAGTTGGATTGAGTTGAATAAGTTACTATTAATTTTTTTGCTCCTGACTAACCTTGCTTTTTCGCAGGAAAAGGGCAAGGCTGCAATTTGGCATTTAGTCGTTGTAGACAGTGCGACCTCCAAAGGTGTTGCTAAGGCTACCATCGGAATTAATAAAGCAAGATATTTCAGTACTGATAATGGCGGTACGGTTTATATTGATAAAGATTTAATCGGCTCAAAGGATAGTGTATGTATTTCTTGTGTCGGCTATAAATCTGTATGGCTGCGGCCAAATATCAACCACCAATTTCCCGATATAGTTAGACTGTCTTTTTCAATAACCGAATTGAATATTGTAAACGTGGGGCAAAACCAGCCTGCTTTAGTAGTTATGGGGGATGTTAAAAGAAAATATAATGTTCACAGTATTACAAGTCCCAGCTGCTCCTACGCTCAATTTATACCAAATGATAAAAAAATCAACGGGAGCATCGCATCTGTACAATATACGCTAAATGATCAGCTGCATGGCATTGAACTGCCTTTCAGGGTGCGTCTTTTTACAAAGATGAAAGATAGTATTACCCTGGACAAAGAATTGACCAACGATAGCATAATTGTTTACAACCCGGAAAAGAAGCACACATTAATTGTTGATATATCAAAATATAACATTCACTTTCCTGAAGAGGGTGTGATTGCTGTTTTTGAGACACTCTCGACTTCTTATTATGGTAAAGATTCAGTTTGGTATTACGGTCATAAATATTCAAAAGCGCCGGGGATCGACATGGATCAAACAAAAAATAACTGGGAGATAGATCGTGATAAGATTGATCGAAAGATATCTTACAGCATGGTAGGGCCCGAAGCTGATCGATGGAATTTAGACACGGTAATTGGTCAATGGTATGTGTATAGGGATGGCAATAATTTCGCCATCACCATCACCGTTATTCCAAACTAAACGCCAGCCCCCAACCCCCTAAAGGGGGAGCTTTTGATTAGCAAATTAACTTATTGCTCCCCCTTTAGGGGGCCGGGGGGCTAAATATACTTCGTTCCAAACTGCTGCTTCACATCAGCAACCACCTTTTTAACGTTTTGTTCCTGGTCGCGGGGACATATCAGCAGGGTGTTGTTTGATTCTACCACTATAAAATCGTGCAAGCCTTGTAAAATAACCAGTTTATCTGCCGGTACATTAACCATGCAGTTTGATGAATCGTACATGATTACCTTATCCGACGGGATAACCGCATTGCCTACATAATCCTTTTCAGCAAGGTCATAAATGGATGCCCAGGTGCCCAGGTCGCTCCAGCCAAATTCGGATGGCAATACATAAACATTGTCGGCTTTTTCCATTATGCCGTAGTCGATGGAGATATTTGTGCATTGCAAATAGGCGTTGTGTACATGGCCCTTTTCCTGGTCCGTATTATATACGGGGCGGGCATCAGCGAAAATCTCATGCATATCCGGCAGGTAACTGCTAAAGGCGTTAACTATCGCTTTAGCCGACCATACAAATATGCCCGCGTTCCATAAAAAGTCGCCGCTTTGCAAAAATGTCTTAGCTATTTCGAGGGTTGGTTTTTCGGTAAAGGTTTTTACCTTATAAAAATCATTATTGTGCAGGCTGTTTTCGGTATATTGGATATATCCGTAGCCTGTATCGGGCCTTGATGGTTTTATACCTAAAGTTATCAGGCAATTATGCGCGGATGCTGCCTGTAAGGATTTTTCAATGGTAGCAACAAACGCTGTCTCGTCTAATATTAAATGATCCGACGGCGCTACAACAATAGCAGCATCAGGATTAAGGCTCTCGATCTTAAAACAGCCGTAGGCAATACAGGGGGCCGTGTTACGCATAACCGGTTCCGTCAATATCTGCTGATCAGCCATATCCGGCAATTGTTTTTTTACCAGGTCGGTGTAAATATCATTTGTAACCACATAAATATTTTCTTTCGGGCAGATCTTTAAAAAGCGATCGTAAGTGTTTTGTATTAATGTTTTACCGGTGCCCAGTATATCGATAAATTGCTTTGGATGAGATGTTCTGCTGATTGGCCAAAAACGGCTTCCAATGCCGCCCGCCATTATAATAGCATAGTAGTTTTTATTCATGTGTGTTTAACAAGGTTCATTAAAATTATTTACATGTTGCTCTGCGATTGATTTTTTCGCAGTTTATTTTTACAGGCAATGAGGCTGTCACGAGGGTTTTTTATGCATTTTGTTTACCGACAGTTCACGTTAATTTAATTTGGTATTTGAGCTGCAAAATTGAACATTAATCTGTGAAATTAAAGTTAAATAAAACTAAATAAATAAATTTTCATTTTAACATAGTTTTAAATGGATAAACAGGCAAATTGTTTGTAATGAAATAATCATTTTTATTTAAAATTTTAAAGTAAATCTATCGTTTATTGAGAAAAATTTATTACTTTAAACTTTTAAACGCAATAAGTACAGTTAAATAATGATTGAAACTAAGAAGTCGCTTTTTGATAATCTCCAGAATTTTTTTGGGTTTGATAATTTTAAGGGAGAGCAGGAAGCGATTATAACAAACATATTGGCAGGCAATGATACTTTTGTTATTATGCCTACCGGTGGGGGCAAGTCCATGTGTTACCAATTGCCTGCCCTGATGAGTGAAGGAACCGCGATCGTAATATCCCCCCTGATCGCTTTAATGAAAAACCAGGTAGACCAGTTGAGAGCCTTTGGAGGCTCTGATAGCATAGCCCACTTTTTAAATTCGTCGCTAACAAAATCAGATATTACCAAAGTTAAAGAAGACGTATTAGCCGGGAAAACCAAGCTATTATATGTAGCACCGGAGTCACTTACCAAACAAGAAAATATTGATTTTTTACGTCTTAACCAGGTGTCGTTTGTGGCGGTTGACGAGGCACATTGTATCTCGGAATGGGGTCATGATTTTCGCCCGGAATACCGTAAGATCAGGCAGGTGATCAGCAATATAGGCGATAATATACCCATTATTGCTTTAACAGCTACGGCTACGCCAAAAGTTCAGCAGGATATTCAGAAAAACCTGCAAATGAATAACGCTACTATTTATAAGTCGTCGTTTAACCGCTCCAACCTGTTTTACGAGGTGAGGGCCAAGCGAAACGTTATTAAGGAAATAGTAAAATTTGTTAAGCAAAATCAGGGTAAATCAGGTATCATATACTGTCTTAGCCGTAAAAAGGTAGAAGAAGTAGCGGAAGCGTTAAATCTCAACGGCGTTAAAGCGCTGCCATACCACGCAGGCCTTGATCCGAAAGTGAGGGCTGATACGCAGGATAAGTTCCTGATGGAAGATGTTGACGTTATAGTGGCTACTATAGCCTTTGGGATGGGTATTGATAAACCAGATGTGCGTTATGTAATACACCACGATGTGCCAAAAAGCATGGAGGGATATTACCAGGAAACAGGCCGCTCAGGCCGTGATGGTGGCGAAGGTGTTTGCGTTGCTTTTTATTCGGAAAAGGATATTGATAAACTGCAAAAGTTTATGAAGGATAAGCCTGTTTCTGAACGTGAAATTGGCACGCAGATATTAAAAGAGGTGATTGATTACGCTGAGTCTTCTGTCTGTCGCCGTAAGCAGCTGTTGCATTACTTTGGCGAAAATTTTGACGAGGCAGGCTGCAATAGTATGTGTGATAATTGCAGCAATCATAAAGAGCATTTTGATGGCGAGCTGCATTTGCATAAAGCGTTAAGCCTTATCAAACAAATTGGAGAAAAATTTGATGACCACCATATCATCAGCATAATGATGGGTGAGGATAACGCCCAGATAAAGAACTACGAGCATGATTTGCTCGACTACTATGGCTCGGGTAAGGAAGAAGGCATAAACCTTTGGAACTCGTTAATGAGGCAGGCGCTGCTGAATAATTTTTTGGCAAAGGATATTGACCAATATGGTTTGCTGCGTTTAACAAAAGCGGGTAATTCGTTTATCGACAATCCATACAGCATTCGTTTTGTATTGAACACACCTATTGGCGCAACTGATGAAGATGAATCGGAAGATGGCCCTAAACAGGGCGGTGGAGCTTTAGATACCGAATTGCTGCAAATGCTGAAGGACCTGCGTAAAAAGCTGGCCAAGCAAAAAGGTTTGCCGCCGTTTGTGATATTCCAGGATCCTTCCCTTGAAGAAATGTGTACACATTACCCGATCAATACCGAAGAACTGAAACAAATTTCGGGTGTGGGAGCTGGGAAGGCGCTTAAGTTTGGTACACCGTTTACCGACCTGATCCAAAAGTATGTTGAGGACAACGAAATTGACCGCCCGATTGATATGGTGATCAAAAGCGCTGCTAATAAATCGGCGCTAAAGGTTTTCATTATCCAAAATATCGACCGTCACTTAAATCTGGATGATATAGCCGCTTCAAAAGGGTTAACCTACGAAGAAGTGTTGAAGGAAGTGGAAACCATCGTAAACTCCGGAACTAAGCTTAACCTCAATTATTATATCGATGAGGTTATTGATGAAGATAAACAGGAAGAGGTATTTGATTATTTCCGAAGCGCCGAAATTGATTCTATAGATGACGCCCTGGTTGAACTGGGAAGCGATGATTATACCCGCGAAGAAGTACAATTGATGCGGATAAAGTTTTTATCTGAGATGGGAAATTAGATTTCTCTCAGACTTACGAAGTTTAATTCGGGATTTATTTATTTTTAAAGGCCTCATTGAGCGCTTCGCCGTTTTAAAACTTCGTAAGTCTCTCAATATAAAAACCTTTGGATTAGTTTCTGAAGGTTTTTTTGTGCCCATTTACAGAGCCGGAAGAAGTTGACGCCTCGTTAGGCGACGCACAAAAGAAGTCTTTGCCAGATCAAATAATCAGCTTATCTATCTCTATCAAATAATCTGCACATCTGCATATTTGCACATCTTCAACTTATTTCGCTATGATCTTAAACTCTGTGCGGCGGTTCTTTTTCCGGTCATCTTCGTTGTCATTGGGTGCTACCGGCTGTATTTCACCGTAGCCTTTGTAAAGTAGCCGTGAAGGGTCAATTTTTCCATCGATAAGATATTGATAAACAGACTTTGCCCGATTCTCTGAAAGTGTTTGGTTCAGTTCGTTGTTGCCAACGTCATCTGTATGTCCGGATATTTCGATATGGATAGTGGGGTTTAACCTTAAAAAATCGACAAGCTTTTGCAATTCGGCTGCTGATTCCGGCTTAATGTCAAATTTATTGGTGTCGAAAAATATATTGTTAAGCACTACTTTATTTCCCACCTCTATCGGTTGTAATAAAACAGAGATGTTAAAGGTTTTTTTAGCATCATGACCGATCAATGAGAAATTATCGGAATAGAATAAATACCCGCTTTTTGAAATGTTTAACCCGTAGTTTTTGCCAGAGGTAAGCGTCGCCAAAAAGTCACCTTCATCTGCACCGCTGTAATCCTGGTAAACAGGCGTGTTTTTTTGGAGATCGATGATCTCAACGGCCGATTCGAGCGGTTGCTTTGTTTGTGCGTCAAGTACCGTACCTTTTACATACGTTACAATATGCGGGCGTAATTTTTCAGGTAATTCAAAGGTATAAATATCATAACCGCCATAACCATTCAGGTTGTTTGACGAGAAAAAGGCGTAAGTGCCGTTAGCAGTTAGTGTTAACCCGTTTTCATCGCCGTTAGTGTTAATAGGGTATCCCAGGTTTTCGGGCTTTTGCCATTTGCCGTCTTTATCCATCCGGCTTACAAAAAGATCCTTACCGCCTAATCCGGGCCAACCGTCCGAACAAAAATACAGGGTGCTATCATCCGGATGAATAAATGGCGATTGCTCATTAAAAGAAGTATTAATGTTAGGACCCAAATTTTCAGGCTCACCCCACCCTTTATCTGTTAATGTCGATTTCCAGATATCGTAACCGCCATAGCCCCCTTTACGATTGCTCACAAAGTAAAGTGTTCTTCCGTCGGCGCTGATAGACGGCTGTGATTCCCATCCCGGCGTATTTATTGGGGGGCTCAAATCAAATGGCTTGCTCCAGTCGTCGCCTTTTTTCTGCGAAATGTATATATCGCAGCGGCCAAGCCCATCCGGGCGGTTACAGCCTGTAAAAAATAGAAATTTGCCATCCTGCGATATGGATTGAGCACCCTCGTTATACTCCGGCGTGTTGATATGATCACTCAGATAGGTGGCGGTTTGCCATTTGCCGTTTACCTTAACGCTTTTATAAAAGTCTTCGTTGTTGTTGATCTTCCTGGTAAAAATCATGGTATTTTCATCGGCAGTGGTAACGGCGAGGTATTCGTCGTCCGCAGTATTAATTTCGGGCCCCATATTTATGGGTTTAAACGGAACAGGGTGCGCCATCGCTTCAATGCTGAATTTGCTGTCGGCAAGCAATTTTTCGGCAAAAAACTTAGTGTCCGGACTAAGATCAGTAAATGTTAAATACTTTTCCAGGTTTTTGCGTGCGTCGTCATAAAGCGCAACGTTTATTTCTTCGTCGCCAATTTTATAATAAACAGCCCGGTTAAAATCAGGATTCAGTTCAATTACTTTATGATATTGCTCTATTGCTGATACATGTTCGTGCATCCGGCGATAAAGATCAGCAAGCTGCAGATGTGCCTCAACAAATTTCGAATCTTCGCTTATGGCCTGTTTAAACTGCGTTACCGCATCATCATAGAGGTGATCGTCCAAACTTTGGTTGGCCAGCGCATAATATTTTATGGCTTCTTTATCTGTGGTGGAATACTGTCTTTGTTGGGCAAATGCAAAACTGCAAACTAACAATAATAAAAACGAGAAAATTAAAACCCTCATAACTGTTGATACGGGATATTTAACTCTAAGTTACATTTTT
>CAZZUU010000224.1:0-6865 GCA_964657275.1 uncultured Mucilaginibacter sp.
TGGACAAGTCTAAATTTTAGTTTTTTTACTGCCTGCCTCACCGAGCGCCCGTTGCGGGGTACAGCCTGTCCCGATAAATTCGGGAAAGCAATCGCCACATATGCAAATCATGAACCGGAATTATCTGCGCTAGCTTAGCATGTTGCTGTCGTAATTTACTTTACCTTCTTAAAAAAACCGCCGCCGTCAAACTGCTCAAACTGAAACCCGGTTACCGTGCCTGTATCGTCTGTCTTAAAATGAACATTCAGAAACGAGCCGTTGTTATAAAAATCTTTTTCAGTTTCCGCCTGCAAAACAAGCCCGCCTTGGGGCAAGGCGGTTAGCTTGCCGTTTTTTGAACCCAGGCGCACCGTATCTTTTCCGAGCGTGTAGGTGCCCGCATACTTATCCAAAATAGCAGGCGCAAGTGTTAACGAGGGGCGCTCAAACGCCCATTGCAGGCCTCTTGAATATCCTTCGGGCTTGGTGCCTGCGTGACCGGTGCCTTCGAGTACAAGGGTGTGTACTTCCAGGTTTTTTACTTTCTTTAACCGATCTGCTAATAATTGAAAATCGGGATCGTCGCCCTCCAGTTCGCCCCTGCCCATAAAGAGCCGTGTCGGGGTGGTTGAACCGGTGGCTTCATATTTTGTTTCCCACGTACGCAGCACTTTGTTGTCCCACCATAATGAAGGGCTGGTGAGTATGTAGCGATCAAACAGTGAAGGCTCGTTAAAAAGCGCGTACAGCGTAAACAACCCGCCAAGCGAACTGCCGGTAAGCGTGCGGTCGTCATTTACACGGTATTTGGATTTTATAAATGGGATCAGCTCCGTTTTTATAAACTCCAAAAACTTCGGCCCGTTACCTGATTCCATCTGCGCCGTTTTTGTGGGTGTAAAGTCGCGGCCTCTGAGTACGCCCGCGTCCGGATTCTTGCCGCCCCATGTGATGCCCACGGTGATAACGCCGGGCAGGAAACCGTCGTAGTACTGGTCGCTGTAAATGCCCGCAAAAAGCGGGAAATCATATTGTCCATCGAGCAGGTATAAAACCGGATAGGTTTTGGTGGAATCGCGCGCATAGTTTACCGGCAGGTTAATAAATAGCTGGTACTCCTGCCCATCCACAACCTTCGAAGTGTATGTTAACACCTGTGTGCCGGGCACTTCGGCTTTTGGAAGCGTTTGGGCTTTGACGGAACTGTAAAGGACTACAATCAGCAAGCCGGTAAGTAAAAGTGCAGGGAGTTTTGATTTCATAACAGTGCGGTTTTTTCGGGTTACATAGTAGACGAGTAAACAACGTAATACGTTACACATCGCTATTTATTTTTTCAGGCAAAATTTGTCTTTGCAGGGAGGCACTACCCGACTCTGCAAGCAACTCACCGACCGTCCGTTGCGAGGGAGGAAGCAATCGCTACACATGCAAATGATGAACCGGAATTAATTTATGTCTGAATACAGCATTATGCTATTAACTTTATTGTTGGTTCATGTAATGATTCTCCCGCTCATGGCCGCGGAGGCCTAGGCACTTTTGGCTTGACCCAAAAGTGCCCAATACCGAGCATAGCGAGCTCATGAACGCCAATAAAAAACAAATAATAACGTGAATAAAGTCAAGACAGAAAAAAGCTTCCGCCCGCAGGCAAACTCCCTGGCCCGCATTTCTGTCCGGCCATTGCGCGCTTTGGGTTTTCGATATTGTAATATGTTGAGGTAAATCCGCAGCATCTTTCGGACTTTTCCGACTTCAAATTACAGATATGTCAGAGATGGTTCAAATTATTCAATATACGGAACCAGCTATGCAGGTATCGTATATTTGTAAAAGATTAACACCTTTTTAAAAACAGGTTGTTTTGTGTAAACCGATTTGAGTATAAAAGTACAATCACATGAACACAAGAGATAAATCAAAATTCCCGAAAGTGGTAATTGTAGGCGGCGGCTTCGGCGGCATGCAGGTTGCACGCAAGCTGAAGGATAAACCTGTAGATGTGCTGATGATCGACAAGCATAATTACCATACTTTTCAGCCTTTGCTGTACCAGGTTGCCACAGGGAGCCTGGAGGCTGATTCTATCGCGTTTTCACTAAGGAAAAATTTTGCCGGACAAAAAAACTTCCGTTTCCGTAATGCCGAAGTAACCGCGGTAAATACAGAAAAGAATACCATCGAGACCGCAATTGGCGAGATCGATTACGATTACCTGGTAATTGCGACAGGGTCTACTACCAATTTTTTCGGCAATACGGATGTGGAGCGTCACGCTATGCCGATGAAATCTATCCCGGAGGCGCTAAATTTACGATCGCTGATCCTGCAGAATATAGAGCAGGCGGTACTATTAGAAACTAAGGAACAACGGGAGCCTTATCTCAATTTCGTGCTGGTAGGTGCCGGCCCTACCGGCGTTGAGTTGGCGGGAGCATTGGCCGAACTGCGCAACCACATCCTCACCTGTGATTACCCCGAACTGCAAAAGGAGCACATGAACGTTTACCTGGTTGATTTTTTGCCGAAAGTTTTAGGGGCCATGTCTGAACAGGCCTCAAAGGGCGCCAAAGACTTTTTAAAAGAGCTGGGCGTACAGGTGATGACCGACGAAAAGGTGGAGAGTTATGATGGCAACGAAATAAAATTCGAAAGCGGTAAAAGCATACTTACCAAAAATGTAATATGGTCGGCAGGCGTTATGGGGGTTATCCCCGATGGGATATCAAAAGATATTATTGTAAGGGGAAACCGGATAAAAACAGATAGTATATGCCGTATCGAAAGGTCGTCAAATATCTTCGCAATAGGCGATGTGGCCGCGATGATAACCGAAGACAATCCCAAAGGGTACCCGGGCGTGGCCCAGGTTGCCATTCAAATGGGAAATTTTGTAGCTGAAACCATTATGAAACTGGTCAACGGCGAGGCTACAGAACCGTTTAAGTATTTCGATAAAGGATCATTAGCTACCATTGGCCGCAATAAGGCTGTTGCTGATTTAGGAAAATTGAAGTTCCAGGGATTTTTTGCCTGGGTGATATGGATGTTTGTACACCTGATATCGCTTTTGGGTTTCAGGAACAAACTGATAGTTTTTACAAACTGGGTATTAAGTTACCTTACTTATAACGGCGGAGCCCGGCTTATTATCAGGCCCTATCATGAAGAACCGGTTGAGGAGAAAATGGATTCGCCAAAAAAAGTGCCTGCATAAAGCGTTGTGAGCAAAATTTAGTTGTTACTTTACGGGTGATAATCAAAAATGGCCCTATCAAATATAATACTCACCGAATGCCCCCGCGATGCCATGCAGGGCCTGCATCAATTCGTCCCGACAGAAATAAAGGCAGCCTATATCAATTTGCTGCTGCAGGTTGGTTTTGATACCATTGATTTCGGCAGCTTTGTTTCGGCGAAAGCCATACCTCAAATGCGGGATACTGTGGAGGTTTTGCGAAAGCTTGATCTAAGCAAAACCAATTCAAAACTATTAGCTATCGTTGCCAATTACCGCGGCGCGGAAGATGCTGTAGAGCATGATGACATAACGTATTTAGGTTTTCCTTTTTCAATTTCCGAAACTTTCCAGCAGCGAAACACAAATTCAAGTATTGCTGCGTCATTCAGAACACTCGAAAACATCTACGAGCTATGTGAGCAGAAAAATAAAAAAGTGCGGGTTTACTTATCAATGGGTTTTGGAAATCCTTACGGGGATGATTGGAATACGGATATCCTGGCACAATTGGCAGAACAAATTATAAATATTGGTATTGATGACCTCTACTTAGCCGATACTATAGGGATAGCCACTCCAACACAAATCACAACCGTATTAAACGATCTGAAGGTAATAAAGAATGTCTCGTTTGGCCTTCATCTGCATTCCACCCCCGATACCTGGCAGCAAAAGATAGAAGCTGCCTGCAATGCCGGATGCCGTAAATTTGACTCCGCTTTAAAAGGCTACGGGGGTTGCCCGATGGCCGCAGACGAGCTTACAGGCAACATCGCTACGGAAAACCTGGTTGGCTACCTGCAATCGCAAAAAGAACGTATTGAGCTTAATTTGGATAAATTACAGGAAGCAATGGATTATTCAGGGCGAGTGTTTATATAATTGTCATTTCTCCTCGTGCCTTGTCGAAATGACATTACGTTTTAATCCCTTCAATACCATTTTAAAATGCCTGATCCCCGCTTCTTCAAATTCGGGCCCGGTTTTTATGAAGTCAAACTTTTGGTACAACGATACTGCTTGTATTTGCGCATGCAGGTAAACAAGTGAACCGTCCTGCGGCAAATCCTCTAAAACAGTTTTCACTAACTCCTGGCCTATGCCTAATCCCCTGAATTTTTTCAAAACGGCAAAACGTTCCAGCTTATAACCATTTTCGGTTTTGCGCCAACGGCAGGCACCGGCAGCTTCACCATCAACGGTGGCTAAAAAATGATGTGATTCTTCTTCATGCTCCCACTCCAGCTCGGGCGGGCAGTTTTGCTCAACAACAAAAACCTCGCGCCGCACGGCAAATACTTTTTCAAGATCAGCCGGATCAGTGACTTTAGCTACCTGTATTTTTTGAGACATCGTTTTTGCCAGGGTGAAGGGTTAAAAGTAAAAGGCGAAAGGTAAGGATCTTATACCTTTTGCCTTTCGCCCTTTACCTTTAGCCACGTACTTTAACTTATAGCTTGTTGTTTACGTCAATGCAGTTTAAATCGGCAAATGCTTCTTTTAGCCTGGCAACAAAGCTTTCTTCGGCTTTGCGTAACCATACACGCGGGTCATAATATTTTTTATTAGGTGAGTCTGCGCCATCGGGGCTGCCTATCTGGCTTTGCAAATAGCCTTCTTTTGATTTGTAATAATCTTTGATACCTTCCCAGAAAGCCCATTGCATATCCGTATCGATATTCATTTTTATGGCGCCATATGATATCGCTTCCCTTATCTCTTCCTGGCTTGAGCCTGATCCGCCGTGGAATACAAAATTGATCGGTTTCTCGGCTGTAAGATTAAATTCCTTTTTAAGGTATTCCTGTGAATTATGCAAAATTATTGGCTGCAATTTTACGTTGCCCGGTTTGTAAACGCCATGTACGTTACCAAAAGCGGCTGCAACTGTAAAACGCGGACTTACTTTTGAAAGTTCTTCGTATGAATAGGCAACATCTTCAGGCTGGGTGTATAAACGTGAGCTGTCAACATCTGAATTGTCAACACCATCTTCTTCACCGCCTGTTACACCCAGTTCGATTTCCAGCGTCATGCCCATTTTGGCCATGCGTGCTAAATATTTAGCAGATATTTCAATGTTTTCATGTAAAGGCTCTTCCGAAAGATCCAGCATGTGGGATGAGAATAAAGGCTTACCTGTTTCTGCAAAAAACTTTTCGCCATAATCCAACAAACCGTCGATCCATGGTAAAAACTTCATCGCAGCATGGTCGGTGTGTAAAATAACCGCTATACCATAATGTTCTGCCAGCAAATGAACGTGCTTTGCCGCCGAAACTGCACCCAAAATGCAGGCCTGTAGCTTCGAATTGTCAAGCGATTTACCTGCGTAAAACTGCGCGCCGCCATTTGATAACTGGATAATAACCGGCGAATTAACCGCTTTGGCTGTTTCCATTACACCGTTTATGGTATTTGTACCTGTAACGTTTACTGCAGGCAAAGCAAACTGGTGCTTTTTTGCCGCTTCAAACAGTTCTTGCACCTGGTCGCCGTGCAGAACACCTTTATAATCTTTTAAACTCATCCTTTTTTATTTGAGCCCCGAAATTAGGAATTTTGCCTAAATAATTCATTAAAAGCTTTAAAATGATTGGCTTGGCTAAACTATTGGGGAATTTGTATAAATTGGTTTTTTTATTGCATTTATGTTAAAATCGGAGCGCTATATCCGCGCTAAATTTTTATTATCATAATGTAATCCCGAACCTTCGTGGGTATATCATAAATGTGTTTTCTAAAATCTTACTTCTAAACAAAAAATTCGTTTCTTTGTATTCTATTGAAAGAGCTAGATATTGATATGGCATGGTTTAAACGGGAAATTAAAGGGATAATTACGACCACTGAGGAAAAGAAAGAAACCCCCGACGGTATCTGGAATAAATGCCCGGAATGTAAAAAACCTCTTCACTATTCTGAGCAAGTTGAAAACCAGTACGTTTGCCATTATTGCGGTTACCATCTTCGCATAGGTTCCAAAGAATATTTCTCCATCCTATTTGATGATAACGAATTTACAGAGTTGTTTGCCGATCTCCGTTCAGGCGATCCATTGCACTTTGAAGACACCAAAAAGTACACCGACAGGCTAAAGGAAACAATGGCTAAAACCGGCTTAAAAGATGCTATCCGCTCAGGATTTGGCAAAATCGGCGGGCAGGATATTGTCATTGCCTGTATGGATTTTAACTTTATCGGCGGCTCGATGGGATCAGTTGTGGGCGAAAAAATTGCGCGATCAATCGACTATTCCATTGCACATAAAGCGCCTTTTTTAATGATCTCCAAATCGGGCGGTGCACGCATGATGGAAGCTGCATTTTCGCTGATGCAGATGGCTAAAACATCAGCTAAACTTGCTTTACTGGCACAAGCTAAAATACCTTATATATCATTACTTACCGACCCAACAACCGGGGGTGTAACAGCATCATACGCCATGCTGGGCGATATAAATATTGCGGAACCCGGTTCATTGATCGGTTTTGCAGGACCGAGGGTTATAAAAGAAACTATCAAAAAAGATCTGCCAAAAGGTTTTCAGACTGCCGAATTTGTGCAGGAACACGGTTTCCTTGATTTTATTGTCGACCGCAGGGAGATGAAGGAAAAACTATCGTCGTTTTTGAAGAT
>CAZZUU010000225.1:0-6857 GCA_964657275.1 uncultured Mucilaginibacter sp.
GCAGGTTTATACTGTCGCAAATAAAATCGGGGTTTATGCTGATCAGCCAGCAGGCGGCGCATGAGCGTATATTGTACGAACGCTTTTTACAGCAATTGCAAAATCATTCAGGCGTAAGCCAGCAAAGCCTTTTCCCGCAATCGGTAACGTTAAACAGCAGCGATTTTGAATTATTAAAAGAGCTTTTGCCGGATATTAGGGCGTTGGGGTTTGATATACGTGAATTTGGGAAAAACACCATAGTGGTAGAGGGCATTCCCGCCGACCTGAACAATGTTGATGAGCACGAATTATTAGAGCAATTACTGGAGGGCTTTAAAAGCAATCAGGCAATTTTAAAACTGGACAAACGCGATAGCCTTGCCCGGTCGCTGGCGCGGAACGGAGCGATTAAAGCGGGTACAAAAATGTCATTAGAGGAGATGAACCTGCTGATCGACCAGCTTTTTGCCTGCCAGATGCCCAACGTTGCCCTAAATGGTAAACTGGTAATTACTACCTTTACCGTGAACGAATTATTAGAACGATTTGAAAAATAACCGCAAATAGCGGTATAATATATAACTATGAGCGCATACAGGCAATCTCAATCACCCTTCGCTAACCTTACACCGGTTGTAAAAAACCTGCTGATCATTAATATTATTTGCTTTATCCCTGTTTTATTGATTGACCATTTCCGGCCCGATGGTCCAACAGCTACGTTATTCGGCGCCTTCTATTTTAACTCACCTAATTTTAAGCCCTGGCAGCTCATTACTTATATGTTCATGCATGGAGGTTGGACACATATATTTTTTAATATGTTTGCCCTGTTTTCATTCGGCCCAATATTGGAATATGCTTTAGGATCTAAGCGTTTTTTTAATCTTTATTTTATTTGCGGAATAGGTGCGGTTATCTTGCAAATAATTGTACAGGCGGTTGAAGTACATGCGATTACCGGGGCCTTTACAATTTCGTTACCAGGTGTTGAGGCTTCTTACACTCAATATGGTGATCAGGCACAAAAATTGTACGATATTTATCATGGGCCTTTGGTCGGCGCATCGGGGGCCATATTTGGTTTACTGGTAGCTTTTGCGATGCTTTATCCAAACCTGGAAATGATGATACTTTTTATCCCGGTGCCGGTAAAAGCAAAATACATTATACCTTGTTACATATTGCTTGAGCTGTACTTAGGCTTCAGCCAGTTTGGCGGCGATAACGTGGCCCATTTTGCACATTTAGGCGGGGCCTTGCTTGGTTTTATCGTAGTGAAATTCTGGCGATTATAAGAACCAAAAAATTTCTGCTAATCAAACTAAAATTGCCCTATTATACGTAAATTGTAAAATGCTAAGCAGGGGACAATTTTTTTAGAAATTAAAGGTTATCACATTAAATAAATCAGGATATTATGAATGCCCTCTGGCAAAATATTCAATATAAAGTGCTCCGGTCAGATAGCAAACTTAACCTGCTGATCGGGATCAATATTATTGTCTATTTGCTTATCAACGTTTCAGGAAACATACAATGGGAACTTTTTCATAATGCTTCCATAGATATATTCAGTAATGAATATCTTCGATTACCATCCGACCTTTCTAAACTCCCGCTTCGTTTTTGGACGCCGCTAACTTACATGTTTATGCATGATGGCGTTTTTCATATTCTTTTTAATATGCTTTGGCTTTATTGGTTCGGGCAGATATTTGAAGATTTCCTGGGTAAAAAGAGAACATTCGGATTATATTTAATGGGCGGATTGGCGGGGGCTTTTCTATTTGTTTTGAGCTACAATACCTTGCCATTTTTCAGTCATCAAATCGGCTTATTGGCGGGAGCTTCAGCAGCAGTAATGGCCATTATCGTGGCAACAGCCACGCTGATACCCAATTATAGCATATCCATGATATTAATAGGTTCGATAAAATTAAAGTGGCTGGTGCTGGCTTTTATAATTATCGATTTTATAGGAATAGTAGGCCCCAATGCTGGCGGAGAGATTTCGCACCTCGGCGGCGCTTTGATCGGGTTTGTATATATTAAGCAGTTACAAAGGGGGCATGATTGGATTGGCTCGATCGCGAATCTCTTTAAATCAAAATCTAAACTAAAAATTGTCTCAAAAAATACCTCAAAAAATTATTTCGATAAACCACGTCAGGAAGATATAGACCTTATATTAGATAAAATTTCCAAATCCGGTTATGATAGTTTAAGCAAGCAGGAAAAGGAAATATTATTTAGAGCCAGCAAAAATGAAGGCTAAAGCCAAGCTTCCGCTGATTGATAAAATAGCATTGTGGTTAAACTGCGTTTTATGGATCGCTCTTCTGATAAGTTACACCGCCCCCTACATCGATCCGCGCAAAGCGTGGGCCATTGCATTTTTTGGTTTGGCTTATCCCATATTTATCTCAATCAATTTAGTATTTCTCGTTTATTGGTTTTTCCGCAATAAGCTATTTGCCTTTATATCCGTTGTCATAATTCTTTGCGGATGGAATGTACTGCTTAATAATTTCGAGATCCATTCGCAGCCGTCTTATTCATACGGCCCGAATCAAACGGTGGTGCGTATGATGACTTATAACGTGCATAATTTTAAACGTTACGGATCCAGTAACGATATATCAACCAAGCACGATATCCTGGCGCTTATTAATGCCGAACAACCGGATGTTATAGGGTTCCAGGAGTTTTATACCCGTAAACATGGTCAATACGATATGCGCGATTCTATCGTAAAGATAATGGGTGCCAATAATTATTATTTTGAACCGGTAATATTTAATGCCCAGGAAGCTATCGGGCTGGCACTGTTTTCGCGATTTCCGCTGATTAATCATGGCTTGATAAAGCTGTCAGAAAAATTAACGGAGAACGCCTGTATTTATGTTGACATAAAAAAGGGGGATAAAACATTCCGGGTGTACAGTGTGCATTTGCAATCCATCCGGTTTGATCCCGAAGATTATAAATACCTCAACAGCATATCAAAACAGGGTAAAACAGATATGTCGTCTACCCGGCGACTGGGGAGCAAATTAAAAAGCGCATTTATAAAAAGAAGTGCGCAGGTTGATCTCATCAAAGCTGATGCGGCAAAATGTCCATACCCTTACATTATATCAGGAGATTTTAACGATACACCCTCATCCTATGCGGTTAATCAAATGGCTAAAGGCTTAAAAAATGCTTTTCGCGAAGAAGGCTCAGGCTTTGGCCGAACTTACAACGGCGCCTTCCCAAATTACCAGATAGATTACATAATGGCCAGCCCGCAGTTTGATGTGGCGAGTTATAACATTCTGAAGAAGAAACTATCAGATCATTATCCCGTACGGAGCGACCTGGTTTTGAGGTGATCGATTAATCGTAACTGTGACGCTCCACATCGTAGTCTGATTGTGCGGTGATTATCCGTTTTTGTTTTTCAATTTCCTTATCCAGGTGATGGCCGTAAACACTGTTTGTCACTTCAATATTCCTGTCTTTATCTTTTTCGGCGTAATAAAGGTCAGCCTCCGATAGCTTCGCTACAGCAACATCGTAGGGCCCTTTGGGCGACATCAGCTTTACAAATACCGGTAAACATTCAAATAAAATAAACAGGTAGCTGATAAATGATTCTGCAAGGTAGGTGTCCAGATCACGGGTGCCGTTGTTGTTATAGGACAGCTGCCCAAGCGCCCAGTTACGGTCAGAAAAACCGGCAACGTTGGAAAGGCTGTCTAACTGGTGCTCGCTAAACAGGCGCAGGTCATTCACACCTTCAAAGTCCTTACGCTGCGCCAGATATTTATCCAGTTTTGTTTGATTGTCGGTAACAGTTTTTAACCTGTCTTCTTTTTCCTGCAGAACCGCCTGCTTTTGCTTGGCATACGTTCCGTAACCGGTTATTCCGGATGTTTGGTTGGTTTTATCGCCAAAAACTTCCTGGTTCAATTGAAAGCGTGAACGGTTAATATCCCTTTCGAGCGAGTCTTTTTCCTTTTTCAGGTCGCCATTTTTACCCAGCTCCATAGCGTATTTCTGAGAGTAGGTTTTTTGGAGTGTATCGATCTTGCTTTGCTGACCTTTAAGGTAAGCGGTTTTTAACTTCTGGCGTATCTCCTTATCAAATATCTTCAGCTCCAGCGGGCGGGAGATTACTATACCAATCATGATCGCCAGCAAAATACGTGGCGACGCCTGTAAAATCTGCTGGTTGGTGGTTCCCTGTTTATCAATGCTGGAAACGATGTAGCGGTCCATATTGAAGATTGCCGTACCCCATATCAATCCAAAGAGAATGGCGAAACCTACAGCGAATGCATTCCCGCTAAAAACAAAGTACATGGCATATCCACCTGAAAGCGAGGCAAATAAAGCAGTAAAAAATATGGTGGCCCCAATGCCGACATACTTATTATGTTCAATAGGATATTTTTTTAACGTGCCTACATGTGCCCCCGAGCAGAACCAGAAAAAGCGTGTTATTTTTTTCATAGATAAGTAGCAATCAACTTTGCAAACATATATAAAACGCGCGTAGGTAGTGAATGTTACAAAGTATATGCCGAAATATTTGATAAATAGCCTCTTAAACGACGGGTGCAGCGCCTGTTTCAAAAGCGGTGCGGTAATTAATCAAGTGTTTTCGGTAGGAATTATTAGGGTTATTTATTCTGATGAAAAAACTACATTTGCTTATAATTTGATATGACCATGAAAGAAATAAGTGTACAGGAATTAAAGGAAAAAAAAGATAGCGGCGAAGATTTTCAGCTGATTGATGTTAGGGAAGATTTTGAATACGAAATGTCGAACCTTGGCGGAGAGCTGATTCCCCTCGGCGGTATTTTAATAGAGGCAAGCAAGATAGATAAAACCAAGCCGGTGGTTATCATGTGCCGCAGCGGCAAACGCAGTGCGGCGGCAATTATGCAGTTGGAGCAGCAGGGCTTCACCAACCTTTATAACCTGCATGGCGGTATTTTGGCCTGGGCCGATGAGATTGATCCTACCCTTGACGTATATTAAGCTATGGCAAAAAACATGTTTCTTAATGTGCTGTACAACGTGATCATTTTCACTTGTTTGATCACCGCTTATCAGTATGGCATCGTTCAAAAACAATATGGATATATTGTGGGTGCGGTATTAATATTAGCTATATTTATCACGCTTAAGATCAGGCTGCTTAAAGAAGTAAAAAAGAGCCAGAAAAACCCTTAGCCCCCATCATTATGCTTATTGCAATTTTAGGTATCATTATACTCATTGTGGGTATAGTGCTTAAACGCTCGCCCGAACCTGGTAACCGGTTTGGCGGTTTGGTTAATACTATCGGAATAGTTGTTGTAGTTTTAGGTTTGCTGCTGTCGGCGGTTAAAATTATTGATCCCGGCAAAGTAGGTGTACAGGTACTATTCGGTAAGGTGCAGGACCAGGTGCTGGAAAGCGGCCTGCATGTTATTAACCCGGCCGTTGAAGTGACCACGTTTAGCGTACAAACGGAAAATTACACCATGAGCGCTAAAGACAGTGAAGGCCAGCAGCAAGGGGATGACGCTATCCGCGTACTATCATCCGACGGATTGGAGGTTACTATCGATCTTTCGGTATTGTATAAGATAAATTCAACCAAAGCTCCTTTTATTTTGCAAAATATTGGCGTGAACTATGAAGATAAAATTGTGCGCCCGGTTACCCGTACTGCTATACGCGATAATGCGGTTAACTACCAGGCAGTAGATTTATATTCTACAAAAAGGCAGGAGTTCCAGGCTAAAATAAACGAAACCATCACGCAAAGCTTTGCAAAAAACGGCCTGGATGTACAGCAGATACTGGTACGTAATATCTCTTTGCCCGCCTCGGTAAAGGCAAGTATCGAATCAAAGATCAATGCCGAGCAGGATGCCCAAAAAATGCAGTTTGTTTTGCAGAAGGAACGCCAGGAGGCCGACCGTAAACGCGTGGAGGCCCAGGGTATTGCAGATTACCAAAAAATACTTTCGACCGGGTTAACCGATAAACAGTTGCAATACCAGGCCATATTGGCGCAAAAGGAAATAGCCTTATCAACCAATGCCAAAGTGATTATCATTGGCGGCGGCAAGGGTAACCCGATTATGCTGAGCGATAAGTAGGACCAAGTATTTTTGCAAACTGCAGTGAATTAAGAGGATCAAGACTGTTCATGAATAAGATATTACTGACCTTTATATACTATTTTATTGCCTTTGGATTAACGATAGGTATTCATCACATTTCTCCCACCAATTTGGCTGGTCCCGGATTAGATATGCTTGTTTATTCAATGGTCTTTATAAGTTGTATTGTGTTGTTTGCCAGATCATTTAGGGGGAAAAGAAATGCTAAGTTAATTTGGATAACATCTTTAATTCATTTTTCAGGATTGTCGGGATTAGTAATAATGTTGTTTATACCGGCAAATAGTTGGTGACGTATTAGCCTCAAAGGAAAGAACTGTTCTCATCTGGGAAACAAATCCACAATTGACGTAGCGAAAGTGCGAAATAAGCGTAATCACTTAGATTAACTTACTTATTGTCGTTAAAATCCTTAATAGCTTTGAATATAACCGGCATTCCTTTTTTCAACCATCCGGGAATTTGACCTGATGATACCGCACTTGTAGGCACTCCTGAAATAAGACGGGCTATCGGAATAATTAATTCGGAGATATCAATTAGTTCTACGGAATCAAACATAGGGAAATTTTTATCGAGCATTTCCATGTTTCCCCAATAGTTATTCTCTATCGCAAGAGGCGTAACATGAAAGCCGCCTTTTCTAACCCGCATTTCTACCCGTTGAACTGATCTCACTACCGTATTCAATCCGCAAAAAATGAG
>CAZZUU010000226.1:0-6839 GCA_964657275.1 uncultured Mucilaginibacter sp.
TACATATAAAAGAGATGCAAGCGACCTATTTTCGACATGCAATTCCTCAGCTGCCTGCAAATCAAACGACCAGTATTTTACATGACTATTTGACTTAACCGGTAAAATATTTGCCCTATAAATATTTAGTGCGGCTTTATAATTTCGCGCGTAATGAAATAGTCGTTGAGCCTGGTAGTAATAACGGAGCTTTAAGAAATCAACATTTACCATATTTGCCAATTTAACCGCATCATTTGCTCTTTGGGTAATTATTATTGAATCGCGCGGGATTGGGTTCCAGCGATCATCATCAAGCTTTGTAAGGTGTTCGACGCCCTGTATGAAGAGGTAATATTTTAAGGCCTGTTTTTTTGACGGAGATGTAAGCGCCTTGAGAAATGTATTTTGATGTAAGCTGTCGGGCAGTTTACTGAAAACCAGATATTTATTATACAATGTCGATTCTACTGTATCTTTTAAGTTATACATTGCCTTTTCTACATCATTTGGTTTAACACCGCCGCCAAGGTAATTAGCCCATTCCTTCGCATTTACTGTTTTCTCACTTACCGGATTTTCATCGCCGTTTAAAAAAATGTCTCCGTTGAAATAGAATGGTTTATAATCGTTTGTTTTCTGAATATTGTTGTGAAAAAAGGTTACATAATAGTCGAAGGGATCAGGCTCGGGGCCGCAGGCGAGGTCAAAAGCAATATCAAGAAAAAACACACCAATAAAACTAACGCAATAAATTATTAACTTTTTCCAGGGCCTTAAAGCTATAAGACTTAACAACTTCTTCATCGAGGTGAAAATATATTACGTTTATGGTGTCTTCTTTTATTAACGATGATAAATAGCTTGCCGCTTGCTGCAAATCAGGCAAAGGCACTTCCTCCCAACGCACTTCATCGGCTTTCAGTAATCCATATTCAGGAAGATCTTTTGCTGCTTTATAAATGTTATTTCCTATAAATATAAATTGATTTTTATTATTTAAATCAACTATTTCTATTCTTTTTGAAATACCCAAATACGCCTTATTTCTAAATGCTACGGTCCATTTAAAAAGTGGCAAACCAATATCAACCGGCATTGGATAAGTACTGATATTATCGTTCACGTACTTCTTCAATTCGGTTATATCAAGTATTGAATTCTGGCTGCCATATTTACGCAGGTTACCCATGTTATAACACATCAGCATTACCCGGTTTGCGGGCGGTATTCCGCTGCTTTTTTGATTTTTAAGCTGGTGCAGCCGCAGGGTAACCGAGAGTGTCTTTTTTTTAAGTCGGGGGTTTAATTTAATCCTATTGAGCAAATAGAAGTAATTATCACGTGTTGTCGCCGTCCAGTCACAGTCAATTTGCAATTCATCGAAATTTGTTTTACCGGCTTGCTGTACTTTTGCCCCTACAAACGCAACAAGTTTATCAGCCAAATCATCTAATTGCGGCTTTGTGATATTTCTTAAAATATCGTTGACAATAAAAACAACCGGGACAATTCGTAAACTATCAGGTAGCTTGTCCTTAAATACAACCGGCGAAACAGGCACGGGAGATCTGCCGTTGTCATCCAGCCCTATATCCATTATCCGCACATAGAGTTTGCGGACATTAAAATGCAGCAGATATGCATTTTCGATTTTATTGGCTTTATAAACCGTTTTCCAATAGTAAAAGGAGACGTTAACTTTTTTTGAGTGATGGCACGCAGAAAGCGAGGCAAGGCATAAGATGATAAAAATCAGGAACAGAGATTTAATTTGATTTTTCATCTTGATTCCTGGCTCTTAAATCTACACTCTACCCCAACGCATTTTTAAAATCGTGCAAAAGGTCGTCCAGGTCCTCAATACCGATTGACAGCCGTATCATTGATTCTGATATACCCATTTCCGCCCTTTTTGCGGGGCCGAGCTCATTAAATATAGTGTGGGCCACCGGGATGGCTAAAGTGCGGGTATCGCCCAGGTTGCTTGATTTTACCACGAGTTGCAGCTTGTTCAGAAACGAAAAACAGTCAACGCTCTCATCAAGTTCAATGCTCATCAGCCCGCCAAATTTGGAGAACAGTTTCGCTGCTAATTTATGCTGCGGATGAGATTCAAGGCCGGGATAATAAACTTTTTTGATCATGGGGTGGCTCTCAAAAAATGTAGCCAGCGAAAAAGCGTTGGTACACGCGCGTTCCATACGCAGCGCCAAAGTTTCTGATCCGACTGCTATTGAATGCGCTGCTTCGGGCGAAAGCGTGCCGCCTGCATCCCGCAATCCTTTTTTCCTGATCTGCGTTAAGCCTAACGTTTCGGGTTTTACCTGTCTTTTAAAAACTTCGAAAATATTGGCAAAATCGGCCCAATTAAATAAACCGGTATCGGTAACACTACCGCCCAATGCATTGCCATGACCACCGATGTATTTGGTAAGCGAATTGATCACCAGGCTTGCTTTTATAGCTATAGGTTTAAATAAATAGGGCGAAGTCATGGTATTATCTACCATGTAAATTATCTTTCTTTCAGCGCATAGGTCGCCTATTTTTTCAAGGTCGGCAATTTGCGTTGCCGGGTTTGCAACGGTTTCAACAAAAACCATTTTGGTGGTATCTCTCATTTCGCTGCGCACGTTATCCACAGAAGTAGCATCCACGAAAGTGATATCCAAACCTATATCGATATACGATTGGAATATGCTGCGGGTATTGCCGAATAAATAAGAACTTGCGATAACATGGTCGCCTTGTTTTATCAGAGCAAGTATGGTGGCTGATATAGCCGCCATGCCGGTTGAAAAGGCGATAGTGGCCATACCGTTCTCCATCCGGGTAACTTTATTTTCAAGTGCAGACACGGTAGGATTTCCCTGGCGTGAGTAAGCATAACCTTTTTTCTTGTTCTGGAAAATATCAACCAAATCCTGCACATCATCATAACCATAGGTAACCGAGGTGTGGATGGGTTTATGTAAAGCGCCGTGTTCGGGCTTATCAAAGCGGTCGGCGTGTAAAATGGTAGTAGTAAAGCCTCTTTTAGCAGTCATATGCTCACTGGTAATATAAAAACGTATTAAGTTGCGAACTTAAGGAAATACGTGCGAATTAGGGGTAAAAATTTAAATTCGTTGGCTGGGGGTTGGCTGACCGTTGATTGAGTTGGATTAAGTTGACTAAGTTTGACGAACGAATTATAAGATTGATATATTTAGTTCTTGAATTCAAAACCCAATTAACCACTCTCTTAATCAACTTAATCAACCAATCAACTAAAACATGAGAGCAGTAATACAACGCGTTTCGCAGGCAAGCTGCACAGTGGAAAATAGCATAACAGGCGAAATTGGTGCAGGTCTTGTTGTTTTACTGGGGATTGAGGATAGCGATACGGATGACGATTTACAATGGTTAGCGCAAAAAATTGTGGCATTACGCATTTTTAGTGATGAAAACGGGCTGATGAATAAAGCGTTGGCTGATGTTAATGGCGGGATATTACTCATCTCGCAGTTCACGCTTTTTGCCCAAACAAAAAAAGGGAACCGCCCGTCGTTTATCCGGGCCGCCCGGCCGGATAAAGCGATTCCACTCTATGGAAAAATGATTATCACACTTGAAAATTTAACGGGCAAAAAAATAGCAACCGGTTTATTTGGTGCGGATATGAAAGTCAGTTTAACCAACGATGGGCCGGTAACAATAATGATAGACACGAAAGTTCGCGAATGATTTCGAATCGCACGAATTAAACGTGCAATAACCAACCAAACCTGGATTCGTGTAATTCGTTTAAATTCGCACAATTAGTATTTAATATTATGGAAATTAGGGAAGCACAGCATCTTGTAGATAATTGGATAAAAAACACAGGTGTCCGTTATTTTAACGAGTTAACCAACACGGCCATATTAATGGAAGAAGTTGGCGAAGTTGCCCGGGTAATGGCAAGGCAGTACGGCGAACAGTCGTTTAAAAAATCAGATACCGAAGTGAATTTAGCCGATGAAATGGCCGATGTGCTTTTTGTTTTGATATGCCTGGCAAATCAAACCGGTATTGACCTTACCGACGCGCTGGAAAAAAACATGCAAAAGAAAAGTATAAGGGACGCCGAAAGGCATAAGAATAATGAAAAATTAAAACCTTAGAAAATGAAAAAATTGGTGATTGTACCTGTGTTATTTTTTGCATTAACCGCCTGCGAACACAAGGGCAAAATGGCTGCAGAGGCCAAAGACAAAAATGTAGCTGTATCAGCAGCCCCCATGGCAACCGCCGACAAACAAAGTGACGCAAAGGCAGCACCATCGGCCCCGGACAAAGCCCCCATCGAAAAGAAAATTGTTAAGGAAGGCGACATTAGTTTTGAAACCGGCAGTATTTCTGAAACCCGGAAAGCGATCACCGCGTCGCTGAATAAATCAGGGGGATATATAGCCGAAGAGAATGAAACCAATAACAGCGATAGTAACCGGAAAGAGTACACCATAAAGGCTCGTATACCGGCAAACAACTTTGATAAGTTTGTTGATGATGTTTCTGCCGGCGCCGAAAAGATCGATTCGAAAAACATCAGTATGAAAGATGTTACTACAGATTATATCGATATCACCACCCAATTGGCTAACAAAAAGAAGTTGGAGCAAAGCTATCTGGCACTACTGAAACAGGGAACACAGGTATCAGACCTGCTCGACATTGAAAACAAGCTTACGGAAATACAAAGTGATATTGAATCGACCCAGGGCCAGCTCAATTATTTAACAAAACAGGTTGAATACAGTGAATTTGATATCAACTTTTATAGCAAGCTCGCCGTGGTAGACGATGGTAAAACCTTCGGCTATAAACTTACTGCTGCACTAACTGATGGCTGGGAAATTTTAGGTGCTTTATTTTTTGGTTTTATTGGGCTTTGGCCAGTATGGATAGCTGCCTTGGGTTTAATTATGATAATCAAGGCATGGAGGCAATCGATTAGGAAAAAAAGAGTAAGTCATAAGGCTGAGGTTGCTTAATTATAACCAGGTGAAGGATTTATCTAAAATTTCAATTATGAGATTTTGTTATTTTATTATCCCGACAAAGAATTACGAAAATGTTCATAATTGATCTGAATTACATAGTTCCCCTCGAAGAGCTTGATAAACACATGGTAGCGCACGTAAAATACCTGCGTAAGTATTACAAGAAGAATGTGTTTGTAGCTTCCGGACGTAAGGTGCCCAGAACAGGTGGGATTATTCTTGCTTTGGCTGCGTCAGTAGAAGAAGTGGAAAAAATAATAAGCGAAGATCCGTTTTACAAATATGAGCTGGCAGAATTTACGATCACCCAATTTTTAACTTCGCAATATCATCCTGAACTGGAAAATTTGCTGAATTAATTTTTGTAATTAACTTTAGGTTATGGAACTATATGACAGCCGGATAGATGTTTATATCAATAAATCCGCCCCATTTGCGCAGCCAATTTTAGAATATATCAGGGAAGTTGTTCATCAGGCATCACCGTTGGTCAACGAGACCATGAAATGGAGCATGCCTTTTTTTGATTATAAAGGCACGGTATGCATGATGGCCGCCTTTAAACAACACTGCGGATTTGGTTTCTGGAAGGCAAGCAGGCTAAGTGATCCTCATCACCTACTAAACCCGGGAGAAGAGTCATCCGCCGGTAGTTTTGGCCGCATCAGCAGCATTGCCGATCTGCCGCCCAAAGAAGCGCTGATAAATTTTGTATTGCAAGCCATTGAATTAAATGAAAAAGGCATAAAAACGGTAAAAACAAAACCACCGGTTAATAAAGCTGCACTGGTAGTGCCTGATTATTTTATCGAATCATTATCCGAAAACGAAGCAGCCAAAGCCATGTTCAGCTCGTTCAGCTATTCGCAAAAAAAGGATTACGTGGAGTGGCTAACCGAAGCAAAATCAGAAGTAACACGCCAAAAACGCCTGGAAACTGCGCTTGAGTGGATAAGTGAAGGAAAAACGAGGCAGTGGAAGTATCAAAGGTGAGCCCCCCAACTCCCTGAAGGGGGAGTTATTAAGCTAATATTATAAAACTTGCAAATCAAAAACTCCCCCTTCAGGGGGCCGGGGGGTCTAAAACTCCAGCGGCCCCAACCTCCGCATATTTTTCATAATCAAGTATTGCCTGTGCCTTAAAAAGCGGGTAGGGTGGGTAGCTGACCATTTAAGCGGACTAGGAAATATTACCGCGATTGCTGCGGCCTCGTGATTGGTTAACTGGGATGCCGATTTATGAAAATAGGCTTGCGAAGCTGCTTCTACACCGTAAATGCCATCACCCATCTCAATTACGTTAAGGTACACTTCCATAATGCGCTTTTTGCTCCAGAAAACCTCCATTAGCATGGTAAACCAGGCTTCAAAGCCTTTGCGAACGATTGACCGGCCCGGCCAAAGGAAAACATTTTTTGCAGTTTGCTGCGATATGGTGCTGCCGCCGATCAGTTTTTTGCTATTGGCGTTCTTCCGGATGGCACGCTCAATAGCCTGGAAGTCGAAGCCATGATTTTCTAAAAATGTCTGGTCCTCTGCCGCAACGGCGGCACGCTTCATCGGGTCGGCTATTTCATCAAAGTTTTTCCATTGTTTGTCTATCTTCCACTCCTTGCCTGCGGCTTTGCGTTCGAAACCACGCTGAATCATCAGCAAAGTAACCGGCGGATTAACAAACCGGAACAACACTACAAAAAAGATGCTGCCAACCACAAAAACAATAAACAGCAGCTTAACAACACGAAATATCAGCCTGAATAAGCCGCCCTTAAAAATCCCACCCGAGCGGGGGCTGGCGGTTTTACTATTTGAAGCAGACTTTGTACTTCG
>CAZZUU010000227.1:0-6837 GCA_964657275.1 uncultured Mucilaginibacter sp.
GGCACCTTTAGTCGCGGTAAATTTATTGTCCAGTCCAATATAATCTGTTAATATTTGGCCTGCTTCTTTCTTTAAAAAGTCCAGATCTTCATTCTTAGGTTTAGGTTGTCCTTTTTTCATAGGCTGTAAGCCCATCGCTACACGGCGCAAATTTTCATCTTCCAATGATTTTTTATCATCCGCATCACGCTGTTGTTTTAATTGCTGCTCATTTAAAGTAATGCTTTTTTCGGCATCGTGTTTTTTGAAATCGGCAATATCCTGCAGCAAGTATTTATAGCTTGCGCTGGCATCCATACGCTGGTCGTGTAATTTTTTCAATTGCGGTAAAACCATGCTGAAATCGCCGGCTTTGGTGTAATCGCTTTTAGCGATGATGTCAAATGGCATCGCAGATGGTTCGGTGTCTTCACCGTATTTGTCCAGCGGGATCACCGATGGGAACTTAATATCGGGCGTTACACCTTTATGCTGTGTTGAATAACCGCTGATGCGATAAAATTTGGCAATGGTTAAGTTAAGTTGCCCGAAGGTGCTCTGGCTTCCGGTTGATACCGGCTTCTTGGTTTTGCCGGTTAGTTCGGCTATCTTTTCGCGTATTGACGGACTGATTACCCTATCAAGATTGATGGCATTTTGCACTGATCCTTTACCGTAGGTTTGGGTACCTAAAATAAGGCCGCGCCCATAATCCTGTATAGCGCCCGAGAAAATTTCTGTTGCCGAAGCGCTGAAGCGATCCACCAATACTGCAAGCGGACCAGTATAAGCAATTGAAGGGTCATCATCCCGGTCAACTTCTACCTTTTCGTCGGCGTTACGCACCTGCACTACCGGGCCGGTTTTAATGAACAAGCCGGTAAGCTCAATGGCTTCCATTAAAGAGCCACCGCCATTTTGGCGAAAGTCCATCACGATACCGTCCACATTTTCGCGTTTTAAGGAATCGATGATCAGCTTAACATCGTGGGTAGTACTTTTATAATTCGGGTTACCAGATTTGTAATCGTTAAAATCGATATAGAAAGCCGGAACAGAAATGATACCTATTTTAATGGTTTTGCCATTACTATTGTAAGTGCGGATCTCTTTTTTAGCTGATTCATCTTTTAAAATGATCTTTTCGCGTACCATTTCTACTATCCTGGTTTTGCCACCAGCGCCGGTGCCTTTTGGCAACAACTCTAAACGTACGATGGTGCCTTTTGTACCACGGATCAATGCGATGGCATTTTCAATACGCCATCCCACAACATTCTGAAATTCACCTTCTTTACCCTGGCCCACAGCAATAATACGGTCGTCAATATTTATCTGGCGGCTTTTATCTGCCGGGCCACCAGGGATAATGGTTTTAACGGTTACAAATTCATTCTCGATATTCAACGAAGCGCCGATGCCCTCTAACTGCCGCGACATATCGATATTAAAATTAGCCGCGTTGGCCGGATTGAAATAATTGGTATGTGGGTCGATAGCCTCGGTAAAGGCATCCATAAATACCTGGAAAACATCCTGGTTATTTAGCTTATTAGCTTGCGTTAACAAATTTTCGTAACGTTTCTTTAAGGTCTCTTTATTCTTAGCGATATCGTTACCTGCTAATTTCAAATTAAGCAGGTCGTATTTTACCCGCAACGTCCAAAGGTTGTCCATATCGCTTTGCGAAGCAACCCACGGCAGGCTATCGCGATCGTAGGTATAGGTTTCATTTTTTGTGAAATCAAAATCCTTATCTAACTGCGCTATCGAATATTTTAGATGTTCGATGTACCTTTTTTGATAAACGTTGAAGATGTAAAACACATCGTTAAGATTACCAGCTTTTACATCATCATCTAAAACAGTTTTATACTTATCAAAATCGGTGATGTCTGAAGCCAGGAAATAGTTATGGCTCTCATCCAGCAGTTTGAGGTAACGGGTGTAAACCACCTGCGAAAGTGAATCATCCAGCGGTACCTTTTTGTAGTTATAGTTAGTAATTAGTTCGGCAATGGTTTTACAAACCACGCTCTGTTGCTCATCGGGTTGGATATCGTTTGAACCTTCAACTTTTGCCAGCTTTTTGGGGGTAGCATGACAGGCAAGCGCAGTACCAAGTACGAGCACTAAATAAAATCTCTTAAACATATTTTTTACGGTCTTTAAATCGGGAATTCTATAAAACATCAATAGTTGTGCCTAATTTTAATTTGCTAATTTAAATAAAAAGAGACAGCCGCCTGCCGTCTCTCATTTTATGAATAACAATATTACAATAATGTTTCATTTGTTTTACAAAACGGTGCATATTATACTATTGATCCGATAAATAATGGGTTGCACAAGTGGGATATAACGTAATAGCAATAGGGTATATTATTCAGTTTTGCCGGTATTTTGTGCGGCCTCGGCATAACGCAGTTCAGCTTTCGGAGGCGATAGCTTCAACTTTTTTATACAGTTAGTTTCCTTTTCAATTGCCTTCAATTCGTCCTTATAAACATTTAACACGGCAATGTCGTGCGCTTCAACCAGGTCCTGCTGTGCCAGGTCGTAGTCGCCTATGTTGGCTTTTATATCGGCCAGGTCAATCAAGTTTGCAATAGTATGTTTGTCGTCATTTTGCTGGCGCGATATGATATTGCTTTGCAACAGGTACCATTTAGCTTCTGAGAAGCGGTTTTGCTGAATATATAATTTAGCCAGTTCGCTAAAGTTATAGCTGGCATCAGCGTATATCCTGAAACGCATGTTGTGCTGTGCAGTTTTCATTACACCCGCTTCGGCAGCCTCTATGCTGTAGTCGCTGCGGTCTAACTGAAATGTATGGATCCTAATTTTGCTTAGCGGCGCAAAACGTATCCTTGAAATGGAGTGATCGTTTGCCTGTAGCATTAACGGGACACGCTCGCGCTTTTTTAAATGCAGATCGATGTGGTACCATTGCGCCGAAGCGGTTAATGTAATAGCACTTAATAAAAACAGTAAAATAAACCTCATCTAAATCTTTTTTTCATCAAACCAGTAATACGTAAAAGTATAAATATAAGTTGAATATAAGACCTTTAAATTAAGCTTAACTTATTAATTCCCCTGGTTATGACGATGTGTTTCGTCACAAATAATTTACTGAATTTGAATTATTACAGGTAGGTTTAGGGATAATATTGTTTAAAATTGTATAAAACCTAACATTATGAATAATCGTCGCGACTTTTTGCAAAAATTGGGCATATCGGCATTGGCCGTGCCTTTGATGCCACTATTGAGCAAAGCAGGTGATAGCGGGCTTTTTTTAAAGCCGTATGACGGCAAGGTACTGCGTGTGGCCATTATGGGCCTGGGCAGTTACGGAACCCGCGTGGCAGAAGCCATGAAAGACTGCACAAGGGCCAAACTGGTTGGCGTTATCAGCGGAACGCCGTCAAAAATAACTGACTGGCAGAGCAAATATAATATTCCTGAAAAAAACTGCTATAACTACGAGAATTTCGACAACATAAAGAATAACCCGGATATTGATGCTGTTTATATCATTACCCCGAACGCGCTTCATTTAGACGAGGCTAAGCGCGTGGCTAAAGCAGGAAAAATTGTGATCTGCGAAAAGCCGATGGCCCTGAATGCAAAAGAGGGACAAGAAATTGTGGACGCCTGTAAAAAAGCAAATGTTAAATTACTGGTTGGCTACCGGATGCACTTTGAACCCAATACGGTTGAAGTGATAAGGATGCGTAATGCCGGTGAATTTGGGAAGATCATGTTTTTTCAGGGGCTAACCGGTTTTACCATTGGCGACCCTAAACAATGGCGGTTAAACAAAGAATTGGCAGGCGGCGGCTCGATGATGGACATAGGCATTTACTCAGTTAACGGCATGCGTTATATGACCGGGGAAGAGCCCATTTGGGTTACGGCACAGGAAACAAAAACCGACCACGAGAAATTTAAAGAAGGCGTTGATGAAACCATCCAGTTCCAACTGGGCTTCCCAAGCGGGGCGGTGGCAAGCTGCCTGTCGAGTTATAACATGAATTACCTGGATCGCTTTTTCTTGAGCGGGACAAAAGGCTTTGCGGAGATGCTGCCTTCAACAGGTTACGGACCGATAAAAGGGCGTACACAAAAAGGACCACTTGATAAACCTATCGTAACCCACCAAACTTTACAAATGGACGAAATGGCTGCTATTATATTTGATGGCAAACAACCCGTTGTACCTATAGACGGGGAGGAAGCGGTGAAAGACCTCAAAATTATTGATGCTATTTATTTGGCTGCTAAGACAGGTAAGAAAGTGGAGTTAAACGGGTAACGGAATCAGCCCTTATCTTGAAGTTCCTCCAATAGTTGTTCTGCTTCGAGTCTTTTAACTGTTATAAATTTTTGCCCATTAATAGGGTTAGTACGGTTTTCTTTCCAGGTTAAATACTGAATTTCTGTTTTTAATTCTTCAATTGATAATTTCTTTAAGTCAGGATATTTATTTGCGGTATCTACTGAGTCTATTGATCCATTTTCAATGGCTGTAAATCGTTGTTTGTCAGTTTTCGCTATGTCGACGAGTTCAAATTTATTTAAATCAAGGGTTGGCCAATCTTTCAGTTTTAAATAGTCATCGACTACTAATCTATCAATCATAATCTTTCCGGTACCGGCCCAATGACGGTTTTGTCCGTCCTTTTTGATTCCGGTAATCCAGTATGACTTTTTTGTTTCGATGTCGAAACATGACGCGTGCCCATTGCCCTTAAAAGCACGATCGTTAAAATAAATTGTTTGTCCGGATTTAGAGAATTCAACTTTTCCTATCCATGCAGGACCATCGTCATTATATCCTGATTTTAATTCAATATATTTTATTTCCGATTTCATGATGATTTTCTAATTCGTGAAATAAAATTAAGAAAACACTTCCAATTCTTCATCATACGATGCCCACACCATATAGGGATAAGTATCCGCATGGTAAATTTCGCCGGTTGCAGTGATACCGATAATGCCTGCAAATCCGCTGATAGGTTTTAATTCGTCCAGCGTCTTTGCCGTTGCTGCGACCAGCGACATGCCATCTGTTACACGGGTAACTATGTTTGAAGCCAGCGAACCGCTCACAATATCTTCACCGACACCGGTACATGATATGCCTGCGAAAGCATTGCAATAATTGCCCGCAGTTGTAGCCGAATCACTTACCCGGCCGGGTATTTCAAAGCCTTTGCCGCCTGTTGAGGTTGCAGCGGCTAAATTGCCATAACCATCCAGCGCCACACAACCAACCGTTCCCAGCCGGATAGAATCACTTAGCTTTTGTTCGTATTCCTTACGGCGCTGCGGAATTTCGGCGTTGTAATAGTCAAAGCCATTTTCGCGGGCAAAGTCTTTGGCGCCTTTGCCGCTTAACACCCGGTCTTCATATTTTAAGAGTTTTTCTGCTATGCAAACAGGGTTTTTTACGTCTTCGATATTGATCACTCCCGAGAAGCGGAGCGTTTGGCCGTCCATCAGTGATGCGCTCAATCTTATCTTACCGTCGCTTTGAATTTGCGAACCTGTGCCTGCGTTAAAGAGATCACAATCTTCCAGCAGGCTAACGGCATATACTGCCGTTTCAACAGCGGTGTGGTTTTGCAGGTGCTTATGGCCAAGCCCAACTATTTCGGCAAGTGCCTGTTGCTTGGCTTTTTTAACTTCGCGGTTAGTTTCCGATTCGCTAAAAAAACCGCCGTGGATGATTAGTTTCATAGATTAGATGGATGAAGTAGTCCGGAAAGTCCGAAAGTCGGGAAAGTCCGAAAGACAGAAGATTCCGGGGTAAACGATTCGAAAGCAAAATAGTGTCATATCTCAAATCTCACGTCTAAAATCTCATATCTATTCTACACTACCCGGGGCAATAAAGACCCCTTCCTCAACTTTAACGGATTTTTTGATAATTAATTGGTTTTGCAGCAGATCATATTTATCAAAAATAGACATTACGCTCACCCGCATATTTTTTATGGATACCGGCGACCCCATCTCTACATCATAAATATTAGTTTCTGCCATTTTGCGTCCATTCACCAGTATGGTTAACCCCGAGCCTATGGCTTCCATCATCGTGCCTTCTGTTATCAGCAGGCCGGCATCTTCGCCCAAACCTATCCCCAGCATGCCGGGGTTACTCGCAACAGCATACAAAAGCCTGCCTATGCGGCCGCGTTGTACAAAATGTGTATCGATGATCACTGAATCAATGAAACCTAGCCCGGCGGTAATTTGTACCTCGCCCTTAATCAGTGCTTTGCTGCTTTGCCCGCGATAGATCATATTGGTTGATGCCGCAGCTGCCCCCGCTGAAGTACCAGCAATAACAAAATGATCTTTGATATAGCGGTTCTTTAAAATCTGTAAAAATTCGGTACCGCCAAAAATTGAGCTTAACCTAAGCTGATCGCCGCCGCTGAACATCACCACATCGGCTTTACGCAGGCGGTCGAGGTATTCTGGTTTCGAGGCGTCTTCGCGTTTCCTGATATCCAGCACACCGATGTGCGTCACATTTAAAAGGTTAAAGGCGTCTATGTATTCAACACCAACCAAATCCGGGATTTGCGAAGCCGTGGTAATTACCTCCACGGTTGACCCTGTTTGTTTTGCCGATTCGGTGATGATCCTTTTTAAAATACCCTCTTCAAAAAATTTAAGATAGTCGGGCTTTACAATAGTTTCCTGGCTGCCTAAACTGGTGTTCATGTCAACAGCGCCACCAATTATTATAAGTTTACCTTTTGGGATGATCATGCTTTTTAGTGAATGGTGAGTAGTGAGTTGCGAGTGAGGAATGACAGTAGTAAAAGGAGGTTTTTT
>CAZZUU010000228.1:0-6836 GCA_964657275.1 uncultured Mucilaginibacter sp.
ATTTAAAGACCAAAAGCTTTTTTTTATTAAAAATATCTGATAGCGTCAGCATTTTTTCGACGCATGGTAGAATTTTACTTACTGGTTAAAGCCATCAAAGGATGGGTAGCTAAATTTTCTATAATTTTAGGGATACTTAGCCTTTTTTTTGCCAATTGCTTCGGAGCAACGTATACTTATACCGGTGCCAATAATGGCTCATGGACTACGCCCTCCAACTGGTCGGGCGGTTCACAATATCCGGGGTATGCTTCCGGTGATGCCGCAATAATAAATAGCAGTGTTAACATTAATGTGGGTAGCGCTCTTGCAAACTCAATAAGCACGCTAACTGTAAATACCGGCTATACTGCTACGGTTACCGTTTCCTCCGGCTTAACGCTCGCATTAACAGGAACGCTCACCATCGGCAGTGGTTCGCCTGCATACTTTACCATTACCGGCACCGGGGCAGCCACTTTATCAGGAATAAGTTTTGGCTATCAGTCAACATTTACTATTGGCTCATCAGGCGTAATAGGCACCACCGTTACCTTAAACTCCGGCTCAACCATGTTAATGGGTAATAACAATAATGCGTTTACCAACTACGGAACCTTTACTATCAATTCATCAACCATAACAATGAGCGGTGGCCCTGCTACCTTTGTAACATCGGGCACTGTAAATTTAAATTCCGGCTCAACTATTAACATCACTAATAATAATTGCTATATAACAAATACCGGTACTTTTACTTCAACGGGAACCTCGGGCTCGCCCGTTACAATTAATTATAGCAGCAGCGCTGGCAGCAGCAACCTGAACAATTACAGCCCGGGAATTTTTAATGCAACTTACACTAATTTAACCTTCCAGGCCGGCAGCAGTAATACCATAAATAATACCGGTACTTTTACTGCTACTTTATCCCCTACTTTCACACTCGGGTACGGCAGTACCATTATGAATACGGGCGGTTCGTTTACCCTAAACGGATGTCCGGTAACGATGGCCCAAAACGCAAGTATTAGAAATTCGAGCGCTGGTAGTTGTACCTTACAAGCCTCAAGCGGCACTGTGACAACTGTAAGTTTCGGCTATGGTTCGTATATAACAAACTCCGGAGCCGGAAGTATTTTTAATGCGGGTACATCAAATTCCCAATGCGTTCTTAACGTTTCTTCGCAAACCGCATATATTACTAATTCGGGCACCGTCACTACGCATTTTTACCTGGGATCTACCTCTATTATTAATTTAACCGGGGTTAGTTCAATCCTGACCAATACAAGCCCGGCTATATGTACCCTGCAATCTGACCAGTATGGATCGGCAGCTATAGGCGCCCTGGCGTCAACTGCGTCATGCAGCGGAACTTTTAACGTTGAAAGATATTACCAGGGCGGCGCCACCAAAAGCGGATCGCGATGGGTTTATCGCAATTACCGCATCATATCATCGCCGGTTAATACAGGCACACAAATTGTCAGTGGTTCGGGTAATTATTACATTTCGGGGTTAAACTATATTGTCGGCGCTACAGCCGGTCAAACTACTGCAGCAAACAGCACTACAAATGCATTTGTAATGGGTGCAGCCGGCGGAAGCAGCAGTTCAGGAAATCCTTCACTTTTCTTGTATCGCGAAAGCATAACACCAAGCAATACAAGTTTCACAAGCGGAAACTTTATAGGCATTACCAATATTACAAGTGCATCTGCTATGTACACCAGCGATGGCGCTACAACTACGACCATACCTGCGGGTAACGGCGTATTTTTCTTTTATCGCGGCAACGCATCCAATTTTGCCACACGTACAACCTCCCCATACATCGCACCAGAAAATACAACGTTAACCGCAACCGGGACTTTAAATCAGCAAGGCGTATTGGTAAAAAACTGGTATTCTACGTCCTCAGCAACTTTAGGATATACAGGCTCGGGTGCTGGAACAAATTCTGCGGTACGCGGCTTCAATATGGTGGGCAACCCATATGCCTGTTCAATAGACTGGAACACAGCCTATTCAGGTTCAGGAATAACACGTACAAACGTAAACCCCACAATTTGGGTGTTTAATCCTTTTACTAACCAGTACGATACCTATATAACGACCTCTACCTCAACCGGAACCAGCAATGGCGGCGGTACCGATGGTAGCGGTTACGCTACTAAAATAATTGCAAGCGGGCAGGGATTTTTTGTACAAGCCAGTGCTGCAAGCCCGGCCCTTACATTTACAGAATCGGCTAAATCACCTACGTCGCAAGTTACCGGAAGTTACCTTTTGATGGGCGCACCTCCAGTACAAAGCGTTGCACAACTGCTGCGTTTAAGGATGGTACAGGATTCGTTAGATTACGACGATATTACGATAGGCTTTAATTCCACAGCGTCATCAAAATACAATGGAAATGAAGATGCAGAATATCTTCCCGGTGTAAATGCCGCTGTTGGTTTATCAAGCCTTTCGAGCGATAGCCTGGCTATTCCGCTATCAATAAACTTTTTACCATTGCCAAAACAAACGCCACAAGTGATCAGGTTAAGCATAACCGCAGCAAAAAGCGGTGCATATACTTTTCAAAAAACCGAACTGGATGCTATTCCGCAAATATACGGGGTTTGGCTAATGGATAAATTCAAAAAAGATTCGTTGGATCTGCGTAGCAATTCAACTTATGGCTTTAGTATCGACCTCACCGATACTGCGAGTTTTGGGAACAACCGTTTTTCAATAGTTATAAGGCAAAACCCGCAACTGGGTGTGCGCCTGTTAAATTTTACAGCCACAAAAACAACCAGTGGCAACCAGATTATATGGAAAACGGAGAATGAACAAAACTACACCAACTTTACAGTGGAAAGAAGCATTGATAACGGCAATACTTTTAATGTACTTGGCGGTTTTGTTTCAAACGCACTGGGAACCTATAGCTTAACGGATAAAAACCCGCAACCAAATACAAATAAATACCGTTTAAAAATTGAAGACATCAACGGAACCATTACCTATTCAAACGTGGTTACGCTGGATTATTCAAACGGTGATAATAGCGCGGTTAGTAATATAAACGTTTACCCAAATCCGGCAACGAACTACATCAACCTGGCGATCACCCCGAAAAATAGTTTGACATCAAATTTATCTGCGCTCCAGGCACTTAATATAACGCCGGGGCTGGCTAATCATCAAAATACGAATATGCAATCGTACAGCATTAAAATAATCAGTATCACAGGTACCATTATCAAAACTGTCCTCACATCGTTATCCGATTGGCGCGACAATGTGAGTGGCCTTACACCCGGTACTTACATTATACAGGTAACCAACAATAACGATAATAGCATAGTTGGTAAAAGTACCTTTGTAAAACTGTAATTGACCGAAAATCTCCTTTTTTCCCAATATGGGGTATCAAAAGTGAGGCATTGTAGAAAACATTTCTATCGGATATTTTACTCCCCATCCCGTGTTTAACTTCTGGGTAATATTTGAGTAACTAATTATTAATTGTTATTATTTTAAGAAAACGACCGCTATTATTCCAGCTTATTTATTTTATTTTCAACTATTCTGTTGATTTAAGTATGGTTAGCACCCTTATTGCTATAGGTTATACGATTTGGTAAATTATTGATTTTTTTAAACAGATAGCTTAGCGCCATCGCCCCGGTCGGGTTCACCAATTAAAAATAGCTGTTACTCTCCCTTAAATTTTAAGCCGATACTATTTCTTGCTTCATCGATCATTGCAATCATCTGACTTGACATTTCATGGCCTATTACCGGGCTTTCTTTGGCGCCATTTCTTAGCAGGTCGCAAAAATGTTCTATTTCATAATTGAGGCCGCCTGCCGTAAAAGGTTCATCCAGTTCAATCACGCGACCATCGAGATAATTTATAGTTGCACGTGAGGGGTTCCACCAATTTTTGTGAATGGTGACGTAGCCTTTGGATGCTACCAATAGCGCATCGCCACATCCATGCATGTCAAGGCCGCAATAAAGTTGTGCAAAACCGTTACCATGCCGACTCTGAAAGATCGAAAACATATCGATACCTGTTTCGTCAAAGCGTCCCATAGTCTCAACGACATCCGGTTTGCCGAGCCAGTCTATTGCCAAAAACGCCTCGTAAATTCCTATTTGCATCAGGCTGCCGCCGACAAGATCATAACTAAAATTAGGGTGATCATGGCTGAGATCATTTACCGATGATCCGGCCCTTACATAACCAACCGTTCCAATGGGGTCATTAACAAGATGTTCTTTTAAACGTGTGTATAGCGGATAAAAAGGAGGCTTCATCCCCTCCATAAAAAGCAGGTTTTTTAATTTGGCCAGTTTTAATACTTGCTCCAGTCCGGACAGATTAACTGCTGCAGGCTTTTCACACAAAACATGTTTGCCGGCATTTAACGCTAAACTACTATATAGCACATGGCTATCAGGCAGCGTAGCAATATAGACGGCATCTATATCACTCAAAAGCAGTTCTTCTACCGTTTCGCAAGCTACGCCGCCATATTGATCAACAAACTGAATAACGCTTTCGGGCCGTCGTGACCATACTGAAGCGAGGCTGGTATCTGTAACAGCATTTAGCCCCTGCATAAACCGGTGGGCTATGCGTCCACAGCCGATAATACCCCAGCGGATCATTAGTTCATAGTTAATGGGTCATAGATCATCGCAGCGCAGTTGGTTTGAGCAATATAAAATCTATTGGTACTGGATATAGATCGGATATGGTTTGTAATTTAAAACTTCCGTTGGTGTAAGCATGTGATGAGGTGCCTTCTTTATATCATTTTTATAAAAAAGCTTGTATCCTGTAAACTGTACCGGCTCGTTATGAATAAAGTAACGGTAAGTACCTGTTTTCAGATCAGGTTCGCCCCATCCGTCCATATCCATTACCAATTGAATTTCACGATGCAGTTTGATGTTCTGGTAGTTGGTCACCATCTTTTTAGTGAAGCGGTGAACTATCAAGATTTTTGGAGGCAAATGGTATTTTTTAACGATTCCTACCAGGTAATTTGAAACGTAATTCACGTCTGCTGCATCATATGTTCCTATTTTCTTGCCGGGATGTGAGCCATCCTTCATCGAAAACTCGGGGTCCATACCGAAATGTACGTTAGGCATAATCCAATATTTTTCGAGTAATGGTAACTCAGCATGTATATTACTCAATGCGACCTGTATATCTAAAAACACTATTGCATGGGCCTTTTTTGCCAGTGACAAAACACTGTCGATCTGTTTAAAGGGCATCCGGTTGCGGAATTTTCCGTCCTTACCGGGGCTTCCGCTGGCTACAACAGCTATATAATGCAATGCTGGTTGAACGGGGGTTTTAGGATCTGCCTTTTCCCAGTTCTTTACTTCACCTTTTAGCTTTGCCAGCATTTCGTTTGGCGGCAATTCGCCTAAAATGCCCATCTTTTTTGCATAAAGATTCCCGTAAAAAGCAACTACCCTTTTAAAGGGTAAAATAGCGCCGGGTAAGGGATATGGCGCGTTTTTTACCGGCCATTTGCCTGTTGTGTCGCCGTGAGCAAGGCGTTTCATCAATGAATCGTAAAGCGGTTTGTTTAACGGTGGGTAAACAACCGGGGCAGGCACGGTATCTTTTGGTACCACAGCCGCTGCGGTTTTAGCGGTATCTTTGGGCGCGGCAGGCTTGCTTATATTGTTGCTTTGGCTACAGTTTGTAAAAAGCAATAACGACGATAGAAAAAAGACATTGAACAAAATAATTTTCTTCACTTTGGTATTTATTAATATGTATTTAACCGGGGTGGTGCAAAGTAAAACTTTTTTTGGGGTCAATCAGTCGAAAATTATCAACATTTCACCAGTTTGATATTGGTGGTTGCAGGTTTTTGCAAAACTATTTATGAATTTATTAACGTGCTGATTTTTAACGCGTTTTTAAACGGAAGCCTTAAAAAACTTACCGAATACACCCAAAGGTAATTTGGGGCCTGCCGTAGCCTGCAAATAAAGCTCGCCGGTTTCCAGGTTTTGCACTTGCGGATAAGCACTTTTAATTAGGTTTTCGATAATGACTGATGAAAAGCCAAGGGAATAGGTATTTAAAATCATAAAATGTTCATCCGGATCGAGCAACTGCATAACATCACCCATCATTTCATTGATATTATCTTCCAGTTTCCATTTTTCGCCGTTAGGCCCATGCCCGTAAGCCGGCGGATCGAGGATAATACCGTTATATTTTTTGCCGCGTTTCAGTTCACGCTTTACAAACTTGAGCGCATCTTCAACCACCCATCGAATATCTTTCAATCCTGAAAGTTCCTGGTTCTCGTTGGCCCAGGTAACCACTTGCTTTATGGAGTCCACATGAGTGGTATCTGCTCCGACCGCACGGGCTATCAAGGAAGCACCCCCGGTATACGCAAAAAGATTGAGCACCTTCGGCTCGGGGGTTTTAAACTTTTTAATGTTTTGCGTAATATAATCCCAGTTAACCGCCTGCTCCGGGAAAATACCCAGGTGTTTAAAAGACGTTAACGCCAATCTGAATTTTATGCTTGCCTCCGGGTTTTTATATTCAACATGCCAGCGATCAGGCGTAGCGGCGTCTTTCTTTATCCACTCGCCCGATGTTGCCGAACGGCCCTTAAATTTAATGTGGTACAAACGCTTCCACTCTGCTTCGTTCAAAGCTTTGCTCCAAACTGCCTGTGGCTCGGGCCGGATCAAAATCACTTTGCCAAACCGCTCCAGCTTTTCGAAATCGCCGCAGTCAATCAGCTCGTAATCTTCAAAGTGTGTGGGTGTGAGGAGTTGAATCATGTCTTAGTATCAAGTAA
>CAZZUU010000229.1:0-6828 GCA_964657275.1 uncultured Mucilaginibacter sp.
CCCCGTTGAATTGGATTTTGACGAGGATAAAGCCTTCAGCGACACCTATTATGTATTGGTCAACGACCATCAAAAAGCTTTATCCGCGATAGATCGCAACTTTAGAAATGCAGTGATGGATGTAAGACATGATGATTTTACGATTGAGATTATGGAACACACTCTAATTGTGGGCGACCGCATGCCCATGTCGCCCGAGCGGGCGGTTTACCTTGCAGAGTTCGTGGCAAGATTGGCTGCCCTCTGCTGATTACTATTAAACATTGAATTTAACCCCCTACTTTCTAACTTTTCCGTCTTTCCCGACTTTCGGACTTTCCCGACTTTTCTGTCTTTCCCGACTTATTTCAAATCAATCACTTTGGCAACCAGGAAATAGTCGTCATCGTGTTTTGGGGCATTTTGCAATGCTTCCTGGTGGGTAATTTGCTGCTTTACAACGTCCTCCCTGAGCACATTTACCGTATCCGTCATATAAACCAGCGGCTCAACGCCGGTGGTATCTATTTCGTTCAGCTTATCCATAAAACCAAGGATTTTGTTCATATCCGTTATCATATCCTCCTTCTCGGTTGCGGTGAGTTCCAAACGGGCCAGGTTGGCTATTTTATCAACGGTAACCTCATCAATGATCATGTTCTTCAAATTTCTGTTTAATTAAATCATAAACCTCATCACGCAAAGCATCGGCATCGTCGATTGACAGATGAGCTGTTTCAATGGGTTGGTGCACAAATATATCACAAATACCCGGCCTGCTGCCATACTGGCTGCCTGTATTCCACAAAACTTTCCAGGTGTCAATTGAGGTGACGGGAAGTATCGGTATTTTCAATTCAATAGCGAGCCTGAACGCACCGTTTTTAAAAGCGCTCAGTTCGGGCGGGTAATTTAGTGGTATAGTGGCTTCCGGAAATATAACTACGCTGACTCCTTTTTGCAAACGCTCAGCCGCCGATTTAAACGCCCTGAAGGAAGACATTTTACTATCCCGGTTAACGGTGATGTCAATCGTCCTGAAAAAGAAACCCAAAACCATGTTATCCAGCAATTCCTCTTTACCGATAAAGCAAAAATCATTTTTCGCTACCATGCTGATGGCTGAAACATCGAGATTTGACGTGTGGTTGCCGCATATAATGTAGGTGCGGCCCCAGTCAACCGGCTGTTCGTATTTTATCCTGAACCATATCCCGGAGATGGTAGTGCTTAAAAAAATGATCAGCCGCCTGAACTGGTTGATGTATCTATACCGCGACTGCTTACGCGAAAGAAAGTATAAAATTGGCCATACCAGTATAAAAAAGAAGGCTACGCTATACCTGTAAAAGTAGGTATGTATTCTTTTTAAGGCGATTTTCATCGATAGCAAAAATAGGAAAAAAGTTGGATTAGGGCCTCACCCCAACCCCTCTCCAAATGAGAGGGGCTTTCAAGTCCACTCCTTTGGAGAGGATTTAGGTGAGGCCCGCACTAATAACCCCATAAACCTTATCGCGTAAAGCATCCGCGTCATCAACAGTTAAACCCGCAGTTTCAATCGGCTTGTGAACATATATGTGGCTAATACCCGGCTTGCTGCCATATTTTAGGCCGTCGTCCCAAAACAATTTCCAGGTGTTTGCTGATGATACCGGGATGATCGGGATTTTTTGCTCAATAGCCAGGCGGAAGGGTCCGTTTTTAAACTCATGCAATGTTGGCGGGTAATCATCCGATATTTTACCTTCCGGGAAGATGATCATGGTTACGCCATTTTGCAGCCGTTCTTCCGCTTTTTTAAATGCCCGGAATGCCGACATTTTACTATCCCGGTTAACCGGGATATCCACCGATTTAAAAAATAAACGGGTAACCAAACCTTTTGTTAGATCCTCTTTACCCATAAAGCAGCAGTTATTTTTTACCAGCACGCTCATACCCGAAATATCGAGATTGGAAGTATGATTAGGGCAAATGATATAGGTTTTACGCCAGTCAATCGGCTCTTCGTATTCAAATTTATAGATGAAACCGGCCATACCCGAACTTACAATAGCCCATAAGCGCCTCAGTCTATTCATGTTCAAATAGCGTTCGGGCTTACGCGAAAAATAATAAAAAAGCGGCCACCATAAAAAATAACAGAACGCAACACTAAATACATAAAGGTAGGTATGCGCGCGTTTCAATATTAATTTCATCAAATCAAAAATATAAAAATTACTTACTTTCGCCCCCATGGAAACTGTTGTTAGTGGCATTCGTTCGACCGGAAACTTACATTTAGGGAATTATTACGGGGCGATACAAAACTTCGTGAAAATGCAGCATGAATATAACTGCTATTTTTTTATTGCCGACCTCCACTCGTTAACAACACACCCTACCCCGTCTGATCTGCATGGCAATGTAAAACAGGTGTTGATAGAATACCTGGCTGCCGGCCTCGACCCCGAAAAGGCGACGCTCTACATACAATCAGACGTACCTGAAGTTGCCGAGCTCTATCTTTATTTAAATATGAACGCCTATCTCGGCGAATTGGAGCGCAGCACCTCATTTAAAGATAAAGTACGTGCCCAACCCGACAATGTTAACGCAGGCTTGCTTACCTACCCGGTATTAATGGCTGCAGATATTATTATACACCGTGCTACCAAAGTGCCGGTAGGCAAAGACCAGGAGCAGCACCTGGAAATGGCGCGTACCTTTGGCAACCGTTTTAACAGGCTGTACAACAATGATTATTTCCCTGAGCCATACGCCTTCAATTTCAGCGAGAACCTGGTAAAAATACCCGGGCTGGATGGTAAAGGAAAAATGGGAAAATCAGAAGGTGAAGGCAACGCGGTTTATTTGTCGGACTCGCCGGAAGTTATCCGAAAAAAAGTGATGCGCGCCGTTACTGACAGCGGCCCGAGTACAGAAAACCAGTCAAAGCCGGTAGAGATACAAAACCTGTTTGATATTATAAAGGTAGTTTCGTCGAAAGATACATATGAACATTTCGACAACCTTTACAACACCTGCCAGATACGTTACGGCGATCTTAAAAAACAGCTTGCAGAGGATATCATTACAGCCACCGCGCCTATACGCGACCGGATAAAAGATATTTCGACAGATTCATCGTACCTGCGCCAGGTTGCGCGTCACGGCGCGATAAAGGCAAGGGAAAGCGCATCAAAAACCATCAGGGAGGTGCGGGAAATTATTGGTTTCCGAAGTTTTTAATTAGTTCATAGTTGGTCTGAACCGGGATTTTCAGAACTTATGAATTAACAGAATGAAATGAATTTAAAAATTAGCAATCAAAATTCAAGTAATTCTGTAAATTCGACAAATTCAGGTTCTGACAAAAAATAAGCACACATGCACATTGCTATTGTAGGAAACATAGGCGCCGGGAAAACTACCCTTACCGAATTGTTGGCTAAAAACTACGGATGGGATCCCCTATTTGAAGCTGTTGACAACAACCCCTACCTGGAAGATTTTTACAGCGACATGAAACGCTGGAGCTTTAACTTGCAAATTTACTTTGTAAACAGCCGCTACCGCCAGATTGTTGAGATTCAAAAAAAAGGCCATAACATTATCCAGGACAGGACAATTTATGAGGATGCTTATATTTTTGCCGAAAACCTGCACGACATGGGTTTAATGACCACCCGTGATTACGAAAACTATCAATCCATTTTTGATAACATCATCGAATTTATAAAACCGCCCGATCTGCTCATCTATCTGAAAGCGTCAGTGCCAACGCTGGTTAATAACATCCAGCGCCGTGGCCGCGAATATGAAAGCGGCATCCGGCTCGACTATTTATCCAAACTGAATGATAAATACAATAAATGGATAAACAACTACAAGTTGGGTAAACTACTCATCATTGATAAAGATACCCTTGATTTTGCCAATAATACCGAAGACCTGGCTACGATTGTGGAGATGATTGAACGGGAGATCAATGGACTGTTTTAATTTTAGAATTACGATTTACGATTTACGATTGTTTTAAAAATCGTAAATCGTAAACCTAAAATCTTAAATCATAAATGAAAACCCTCGGTATCATCCCGGCCCGTTACGCATCTTCCCGGTTTCCGGGCAAGCCGTTGGTTGATATCGCCGGAAAAAGCATGATCCAAAGGGTTTATGAACAAGCCAAAAAATGTGCGGATTTAACCGAAGTTATCGTTGCCACGGATGACGAACGCATTTTTAACCATGTAACGGGTTTTGGCGGCGTTGTTGTAATGACATCGCCAAATCACGCCAGCGGTACCGACCGCTGCGCTGAAGTGGCCTTACAGCATTCTCAATACGAAGTAATTATCAATATACAGGGCGACGAACCTTATATCGACCCGGCACAGATCAGCAAATTAGCAGCATGCTTTACAGCTAACGATACCCAAATCGCCACGCTGATAAAAAGGATAAAAACAGAACAGGAATTATTTAATGTCAACTCGCCGAAGGTTGTTATCAATAACAGTTCGGAGGCTATCTATTTTTCGCGTTCGCCGCTGCCCCATATCCGCGGCGAGCAACAACAAAACTGGCTGGAGTATTATACTTTTTTTAAGCACATAGGCATTTATGGCTACCGCGCCGATATCTTACAGCAGATCACCAAACTGCCGGTTTCATCCCTCGAAAAAGCGGAAAGCCTGGAACAATTGCGCTGGATTGAAAATGGGTACCGCATAAAAGTTGCAGAAACAGAACTGGAAACGCACGCAATTGACACGCCGGGGGATTTGTTGAATTTGAAGATGTAAAATAATTTTGGCTATCTTGAACATTTAAAAACCAGGTCAACTCAAATTTAACCGGGGTATAAAACCTAATATATCGCAATGAAAACCTCAAAAATTTTACTAACAACCCTCATTGGCGTATTAATTTCTTTTTCCAACGCTTTTTCTCAAAGAAAAAAATTTCCGGATGTTGTGTATGTCGCCATTACTGGTTATGTTATTGTCAAAAAGGACGATACTGTTAAATGTGAGTTTCGAACTGGCATTTTTGGTCAATTAAGGTATAAACCTATCAATTCAAATATGAGTTTTACGCCGGTTACGCCTGATGATATAAAAGTATATTACCGTTCTGATGATTCCTCAATCTATGAAGCGGTAACGGCGGATGAACATTTATTTAACATAGATTATTTAAAAAGGCTAAAAAAAGGCAAAATTAGTCTTTATCAAAAAGACGTTACAAACAACGGAGGCACCGCTTCAATAAGTGGATTCCCGATAGGGGTAGCCATAAGGACTACCACGCACTACTATTATATCAACAAGGATGACGGTCCGTTAAAGGAAATAAAATTGAAAAAAAAATCTCATAGGGAATATTTTTTGAACCTAATTTCAGACGATGCAGAGTTGGCAGAAAAATTTAAGAATGAAGAAGATTTTAGCATTGAAACTTTGACTTCCTACATCCGTAGTTATAATGATTATAAGTTAACAACTGCAAAAAAATAAAATTGGTCCATATAAATACTTTCTGAAACCGTGAACCAGGAAATTTATATACGGTTATAAAAACCTTCTCTTATCATGAAAAAAATACAGCTAATAGCATTTTTTGTATTAACGATCCTGGGATCAATGAAAGCCAGGGCACAACAATACCCTGATTATATAATTACCGTTAAAGGGGATTCTATTCCCTGTGTAATTACCAGCGCCGCTTTTGCCACGACCAGATACCAGGATTCAACAATGGCGGTGTCTGAAAAAATTACCCCGAACCTGATAAAAGAATATTATATAAGCGACCTCGCAGAACTTCACCGTGCGGTATACATAGAAGGTAATAAGTCACCTACGTATTTAACTTGTGCCGAAAAAGGCAGGATAAGCCTGTATTATTATCTTCAAACAGTTTATTATAACAACACCACGAGTACGGTGGTCAAGTGGTTCGCTGAGAAAGATTGGGTTGATCATGTCAATGACTTTAACGTGGTACTTCTGTCTGAAACCAAAACCAAGAAACAAAGGAAAAGCGCATTTGAATTGTTGCTAAAAGACAACCCGCAGGTATTGAATAAATTTATAACCGACGACGATTTTAGCTTTGAATACATCGCGAAAATAGTGCACTTATACAATACAGGAGAACGTTATGACGTAACATTCAACCTCGCCAGGCCAATTTCGGGGAGGAACTACATTATTACCCAAAAAAACGACACTGTTTTTTGCAGGATAAAAAACGACTATTTTACCGGAAAATATATGTTTAAACCAGCGGGCGAAGACAATTATATTGCGATTGATAGTGCCTACGCGAGGGAATTTTTCTACGCGAGGGATACCTCGCATTTTGCCTTGGTCAAAGAACCCGCACTGCCCGGTAAAACATTTTTAAAGCAGCTTGAAAAAGGCAGGGTTAATTTTTATAAAAAAACGCAGCTATCCAAGGACCTGGTGATAAAAGAGCTGCAATCTTCTTTGTACATAAGCAAGGGTGACGGCCCCCTGGTACTTATTTCTACCAGGGCTAACAGCGCCCGGAAATTTGAAATAAAGTATGCCCAGCTTAAAATTTTCTTCGACGACATAGCAGATAATGCAGGCTTGCTTTTGTCCTGTAAAAAAGCGCTTGACACGTCAGAAATAAACAAAGATGAGGTGATCAGGTATTTTATACAAAATTATAACGATCTATATTTGGCCAACAAATAAACCCGGGCTGTAATAAATAAAAGCTTACTCTTCAGGGGATATCTTCCGAAACCAAATAACCCATCATCAAATCCTCAAATCAATCCATCCGCACATCTGCATATCTGCACATCCTCAAAATCCTTTTCAACAA
>CAZZUU010000230.1:0-6796 GCA_964657275.1 uncultured Mucilaginibacter sp.
TTAGGTTGATTAGGTGAGTGGGTGGTTAATCTCAACCTGCTTAAACCTACCAGATAGCTATCGGCCAACCCAATCTAACCCAATCAACCACTCACCTAATCAACCTAATCAACCAAACATGGATCTTCAACATGAATTTCGCAGCTATGCTGTGAACCACCTCCGTATGGACAGTCGTTACGTAGATAACTTCGTATCGCAAACTAATACTAACGCTATAAACATGGGTATGACACCCTATATTATGGAAGAACGACAGCTGAATATATCGCAACTGGATGTGTTCTCGAGGTTGATGATGGACCGGATAATTTTCCTGGGCACCGCTGTTGACGACCATGTGGCGAATATCATCCAGGCGCAATTGCTGTTCCTTCAGTCCTCCGATCCGAAGCGCGATATACAGATCTATATCAACTCGCCGGGCGGGTCTGTTTATGCCGGGTTTGGGATTTATGATACGATGCAGTTGATTTCGCCAGATGTGGCAACGATATGCACAGGCATGGCTGCATCCTTTGCTGCAGTTTTGCTGTGCGCCGGGGCGCCGGGGAAACGCGCGGCATTAAATCATTCAAGGGTAATGCTGCACCAGCCATTGGGCGGTGTACAGGGGCAGGCATCCGATATTGAGATCACCGCAAGGGAAGTATTAAAAGTAAAAAAAGAGCTATATACTATCATCGCAAAACATACCGGACAGCCTTATGAACGGGTATACGATGTTTCGGACCGTGATTTTTGGATGATATCTACCGAAGCCAGGGAGTTTGGGATGATAGATGAGATATTGGGAATAGTTGACTAGAGGTTGGAGTTTAGAGATTAGTTGTTTAGTCGGGTCCGAAGGACTCCTTCGGAGAAAGTCCGGAAGACGGAAAGAAGAAAATTTACGTAATTCAATTCCGCAATCGACATTCCGACTTCCGCAGTCAACTAATCTCTAATCAACTAGCCTCTAATCTCTAACTTCAGCCCACACCTTGTTTTCGGTGGTTATCCTTACCGTAAGCATAATGGCATTCAGAATAGTGAAGATGATAGCAGTATAATACAAATGAAATATCAACGGAATGATGGCTATCTCACAAACCACCTCCATATAATTGGGGTGCGTTAAAAATTTATAGGGGCCTTTTTTAACTGGGTATACACCAGGGACACGATATATTTTGGTATTCCAATATTTGCCCAGTGAAGACAGCGCCCAGAATTTAAAGGACAGTATAACAATAAAAATTGCCAGGAACAGCCAGCTAATCGGCGGGCCGCCACGAAAAAAATACTCGATAATTATAGATACGATAAATAGAGTATGCAGCGCCACAATGAATGGATAATGACTTTGTCCGTATTCAACCGCACCCTGAGCCAATAGCCACTTTTCGTTTTTTTTGGCAATGTATAACTCAGAAAGTCTTTGCAGGATAAAGAATACAATGAATATTATAAAATACATGCTAAGTTCAAACATTAATAAAATCCGAAATCGAACATCCGAAATCCGACATCAATTGTTACTCATTTTCAGCAATACCATTTCGCTCGAAAAGCCGGGCCCCATGGCGAGCATCAGGCCGTAGCCGTCTTCGTAACCTTCGCTCATGAATTTTTCGAGCACGTACAAAACCGTTGCACTCGACATATTGCCATAGCTATTCATTACCTCGCGGGTTTTTTGCATAAAGTCGCCTTCAACTCCCAATGCATCGGTATAGGCATCCAATACCTTTTTGCCGCCGGGATGAAAGATAAAGTTTTTAATATCGCTTAACTGCAGGTTCTGTTTGGTTAAAAACTCTACAATATCCCCATAGATATGCTCATTGATAAATGCAGGTATGTCCTTTGAAAATAAAACCTTAAACCCTGTATCCTGGAATTCCCATCCCATTACTTCCAACGAATCGTAGTATAATTTACTGGACGATGCTACATAATTTACACCCTTGTTGTCTTTATGATTGTCGCCTTTTATAATGCTTGCGGCAATGCCATCAGAAAAAAGGCTGGAGCCGATAAAATTGCTTTTACTGTAGTCGCTTTTTATCAAAGTTAACGAGCAAAGTTCAACAGCTACCAGCAGCACAACCGCATCTGGATTAGCTTTAGCCAGGGTGTTTGCCTTCGCCATACCGGACACACCACCGCCACATCCCAATCCCCATATCGGTATGCGGTTAATGTGCGGGTTTAGCCGTAATTTATTGATGATCAACGCATCGATGCTGGGTGTAGCCAGCCCTGTTGTAGAAACAAAAAGGATGTCGGTAATATCGTCTTTGGTGATATTGGCCTTCTTAATGCATTCTTCTATCGCCTTCACCGAATATTCCAGCGAAGTGGAAATGTAATCGTTGTTACGTTCTTCAAACGTATTAGGTTTTTTATAATAGGAGAGGGGCCGACAAAAATTACGGTGTATGATCTCTGTATTATCAAAAGCAAAAATCAAACGGTTTGCTTCGGGGAAGTTCTCCGAAAACATTTCCATTGCTTGTTTCTTTGCTTCAGTCTGTTCGGTTTTGTAGGGGAGGTCTATTTTTGTAGTGGCTGCTATAAAGGGCATATAATTTATTTCAATATACGTATCCAATTATGTGCCAGTTGCTTGGTTAGCCAAAAAATAGTGGGACAATAGTGCACGGGGATATCGCCAAATATATAGAAAGCTTTGACACAAACAAGGATTATGATGACTAATAGCTGATTTTGGATAAAGAGTTTAGTATTCGAACTCTTCAACCATTGCAATTTCCGACACCTTTTGGCTGCTGCCCCTAAGTAAACGATCAAGCTCCAGTGAACATTTTTCCATCAGTTGAAAAATTTCTTTTTTCTCTGACTCGACGGTCGTTTGTTTTAACAAAGAAATAAGGCCAAGCATAGAACAAACAGGTTTTCTTAATTCATGGGAATTTGACCAGCTGATTTTTAACAGCACATCATTAGCGGCCTTCAGCTTTTGGTAAGCCTCCTGTAGTTTATTTTCTTTTTCAATCAGCTCGTTAACGTCTGATGCCATTACCAGGCTGCATTGCTTATCCTTAAATAAAACAGGGTGGGCAATAATAGATACATTGAAGGTTTCGCCGGTATTTTTTTTGTGCTTGCACTGGCCCGAAATGCTATAGTCGTCGCCCTGGTCGTTTTTATAGTATTGATGTTTTTTGGGCTCCCCGGGCAGGTAAATATCGTTTACCGTCATTCGTAAAAACTTATGCCGGTTATATCCATATTTTTCAATAGCAGCTTTATTTACTCTTACAAATCTTAAGCTTTCGTTATTGTAGATCCACATGGGGTTGGGATTAGAATCAAACAGGTGGCGGTATTCTTCCTCAGACTTAGCCAGTTTATGTTTTTGTCTTTTAATTTCGAAGTATAAAATGAATGCGATTATGATCACAAAAATGAAGTCGTTTAAACTTCTGTACATATCCTGGTTTGCAGGTTGTAAATGTTTTGTCAGGGAGGTGATAAAGGGGTTGCTGAACCAAGCCCAGCATATGCCTGTAACCAGAAACGCAAAAGGAATTTTTAACGAACTGAACATTTAAATCTAATAATTGGATAAATATTCAGGCTATTACGTATAATATCTTTTTAAGTTAAGTTTTTTTATTAAAACGTAATAAAATATCATTTATATAATAAGAAATGCAAAGAATATGTTATAATGATATCACTCCACTGAGCAAACCAAGCGATCAAAACTGGCCTTTCCCATTAAAAGTAGGGTGTTAAGTAAGCAGCTATTTAATTAGATTAATTAGAGCGGTGAACTTATTTTAAAGATGGACGGTAATGAAAAGGCTTTAAGACCCAAAGAATAGTGCGAATATTTGGATTATGGAAAATTATTTACCCTGTTCAGGATTGCCCCTTTTTTGAAATTCTTCCATTTTCTCATCCAGTATGCGGATGGATTTTTGGAGTTCGTTAATATAGCTGTCGGTTTCTTTGTCTTTGGCGGGCCTTTTGTTGAGTTGGCCAAGCAATTCAGTAATTCGTTCCTTCGATCTTATGAATTTGTTTAAATCAGCCATAAACAGCATTATTTTAACGTTAAACGATTTATTGCTGATTATCGTTTGTTTTGTTTTTCAACAACGGCGGTGTTATTAACACACCAAATCTATGTGTGAAGTTTTCTGTAGGGTAAGAGGATATACACCTTATTCATTTTCGACGGCCGAAAACACTTCCAGTAATATATCCCACTTGTGGGTTGCATCTATTTCCCAGATACGTACATAATTGTAATTGCTAACAATGTTGCCTTTTTTGATCCGACATTTTCCGTAGGTATAAGCCAGGTCGTTGCTTACTGCCCGGCCTGCATTGGTTGTTTCGGCAGTAATGGTTATATCTTCGTTGTCAATAAATTTCATAATCCTATCCTGCCCGGTAAGCGGTTCAAAGCCCGGGAAATAAAACCGGCCCTCAGGACTTAAAAACTCTTTATAAGAAGCTAAGGTTGAAATAGATAATGAATGATTAAATAAATTATCAGTTGCCATAATTATCCGCTTACCGCTAAACGGATCTTTACTGGGGGCAACCAGTTTAGTTGAATCCGGGTTTTTGAAATCGGTAAGCGCCTCTTCCTCTGCTTCCGGGTGCTGTATACCCAGGTCAATCAACAATTTTAATTTATTATCAGGGTCAGCGCGCCATATAGAAACATAATCGCCAAAAACTTTATCGGTATCATTATTACCATTCTGATAAACGTATTTACCTGCCGAAAATGCCAGGTCGCCGTTAACAGAAATACGCGCGAAGTTGGGCTGCCAGGTTAAGGTACCGGGTTGCTTATCGATATGGCTATAAAAATCAGTGATCTTTACCGCATCGGGCTTAAAAACGATACCTTCCGGGTCGGCTACAGCCAAAAATCCTTCTTTGATACCTTTGCGTTCAACCAGCTTATTGAAATTTTTCTCTGCGTCAATAACTTTATTTACGTCAGCAGGTGCAGTTTGTGCCGAAACCACCTGGCTTAAACCAAGCAGTATAAGTGCAGCCAATACTATTCTTTTCATTACGTTTTTTAAGATGCGGGCTAATTTAATAATATTTTTTAGACGGGATAGTAAATATAAATGTACCGGGCAAATCACCTTGCATTTACATTGGTATAACGCAATTTAAGCAGTTAAATTTTACTCCAGTTAGTGCCTTCTTTGCTGTCATTCAGCTTAAACCCGATTTGTTGCAGGCCGTTTCTTATTTTATCAGATGTTGCGTAATCGTGATTAGTTTTAGCTTCATTTCTTAGTGTTACGATCAGGTTCAATATTTTTGGCAGATCGTCATTTGCAGCCTGTTCATTTTTAAGGCCCAACACGTCAGTCACAAACAAATTCATCATGTTTTTTAACAGGCCGAGGTTACTATCATCTATTTTTAACTTGCCATCGTTAACCGAATTAATAATACGCGATGCTTCAAAAAGCTCCGCTATCAATACCGGGCTATTAAAGTCGTCATTCATTGCCTCGAAACATCTATCAAACAACGGTTGTATTTCGATGTCTGTTGTCGCTGATGATTTCAGACCGTCCAATAATCCGAAGGCATTCATTAAACGCTTAAAACCTTTTTCAGAAGCCTCCATAGCCTCGTTACCGAAATCCAATGTACTGCGGTAATGTGCCTGCAGCATAAAAAACCGCACCGTCATCGGACTGTAGCCTTTATTTAAAATAGAATGCTGCCCCGAAAAAAGCTCGTGCGGCAAAAAACTGTTGCCCAATGATTTCGACATTTTTTGGCCGTTTACGGTAAGCATATTGGTATGTATCCAATAAGTTGCCGGGTTTTCGCCGCAGGCGGCAACGTTTTGCGCTATCTCGTTGGTGTGGTGCGTAGGTACCAGGTCGATACCGCCGCCGTGTATATCAAATTGCTTGCCCAGGTATTTATTACTCATGGCCGAGCATTCCAGGTGCCATCCCGGGAAGCCAACGCCCCAGGGCGAAGGCCATTTCATTAAATGCTCAGGTTTGGCTTTTATCCACAGGGCAAAGTCGAGCTTGCCATGTTTTTCATCTTGGCCGCCAAGTGAGCGCGTGTTATTCAGCAGGTCTTCCAGGTTGCGGCCGTTTAAAATGCCATAGTCCTGGGTTTTATTATATTTCTCCACGTCAAAATAAACCGAGCCATCAACCTCATAGGCAAATCCTTTTTCGATAATGATTTTTACCAGTTCTATTTGTTCGATAATATGCCCGGTTGCCGAAGGCTCAATGCTCGGCGGCAGGATATTAAAAATTTGCATCACCTCATGAAAACCCACAGTGTACTTCTGTACAATTTCCATAGGTTCTACGTGGGCAAGTTTAGCCTTTTTTGAGATCTTGTCTTCACCCTCATCACCGGCATCGCCCTCTAAATGCCCGGCATCGGTAATATTGCGTACATAACGTACTTTATAACCCAATTGAATAAGATACCTGAAAATGAGATCGAACGAGATATAGGTGCGGCAGTTGCCCAAATGCACATCGCTGTAAACAGTGGGCCCGCATACATACATCCCCACATGCGGCGGATTAAGCGGCTCAAATTTTTCCTTTTTGCGTGTTAAAGTGTTGTAAACAAACAAATTTTGTTTCATGGGGGCAAATATAGTAATTGGAGGTTAGTTAATTAGAGATTAGTGGCCAGAGATTAGAGGCAAAGATTGGAAATTAGGTAATGCGGAAGGCGGAATGTCGAACGAAAGCTATCTGATGCGGAATTTAATTCCGCGTAATTCTCCATCTTTCCGACTTTCCGGACCTTTCCC
>CAZZUU010000231.1:0-6795 GCA_964657275.1 uncultured Mucilaginibacter sp.
CCCAGGTAGAGTAACCAAACCCAGAAATAAAAAAGAAGATTGCCGTGCTTATCCTTAACTGCCTGGGGGTTCGGGGGGTGATAGGTTGTTCGTCCACAAAAATAAATAGTCACCTAAAATACAAGTTTGATTGTAATAGATTACTAAAATTGATACAAAACTACGGAAACGTAGCCGGACGACGTTATAACGTATTATAGTTTAAGATTGCCGGATTCCTGCATTTATCGCATAGCGTTGCATTTACTTACCTACCACCACCACATGAAAAGTACCCGGAATTTGTTGCGGCCTTGGGTGCGGGTTATCTGTTGTTGCTTCAACCGGCTTGGTTTGCGCAGTTGGCAAATATAATTTGTGGGTATAAATATCGATACCTATCGTTCTTGCGGCCGGTTCTGTCGGGATATTTTCCACAAACTCAAATTTATCTGCGCTAAGTTCACGTACCACGGTAACTGTACCTTCGCCGTTTGAGCTGTAAGCCACTTTTAACTCCGGGTCAAATGCCATGCCATCGCAACGGCCTATGGGGAATTTAGCAAGTATATTACCATTTCCAGCATCTAAAACAATCATAGTTTGATTGCCGCCGCAACCTATAAATAAACGATTAGTGGCGCGATCCATTGCCAAACCCGAAGGCTCCTCTCCACCGGTCAATTTCCAGCGGTTTAATATTTTATAGGTTGCTGCATCTATTTCTACCTCCTCGCCGGTGTCTTCAATGTTTACAAATACTTTTCCTTTTCCATCAGATACGCCTGTTTCGGGTTTACCCCCTAAGGGAATGGTTGCAACAACAGCGTCGGTAGCAACATCTATTACAGTTGCATCCTTGCTGCGCCCGTTAAACGCATATACTTTTTTTGAGAAATCATCATAAAAAATGGCATCAGGGTTCGTTCCTGCATCAACCTGCTTTAACACTTGTGTAGTTTTAAGATCAAAAACGGTGATGTTATTTCCTCTTCCGTTACTGGTGTAACCTTTATTAAATTCGGTGGCTATGGCTATGCCATGAACCCCTTTAGTATCGGCAATTACACCTACCGAATCGCCGGTGGCGGCATTTAAAATATTCACCTGCATGCCATGCGAGGCATAAACACGATTGGCGGCACCATCAACAGTGATATAATCCCAGCCGCCTGCGCTGTGAATAGGAAAATCAGCTAAAACATGGAAACCTGTTTTTTCCTGTGAAAATGATGCAAACGGCAAGCCTATTAAAATACTGAATAGTAATGGGCAAATTGATTTAATGACAAATTTCATATGATAAGTTTTTATATAGTTACCCAATAATTCTGTGTAAATATTGAATAAAAACTTATGTAACAATAATATTATTAACGCAATTTAGAACCGGCGTTATCATCAGGCACCGGCGTATTGTCATCTTCTTTTTCTTTATCCTTTTTAAATTCGAGCTTACCGAACTTATAGCTCAAACTGATACCGAATGAACGGAAAGGAACCTGCCGCAGGTTATCCTGGTTAAAGTTTGATCCAAAAGTTGTGGAATGCTGGTTAACGTATTGGCCAAACGGATTAGCAGCCGTTAAACCTATACTCGCCTTTTTATTCAGGATTTGTTTACGAACGGCAAAATTATAAAATGAAAATGCCGGGCTGGTACCTTGTATGCCCTTTTGTGATGAACGATAGTTCACAAAAAACTCAGCAGCAAAATCACTTGCAAACTGGTAGCTGCCGTTTAAATTGATACGATAGGCAAAGCCACTCACCTGCGGGCTGCCGGGGTTATCTGTTATCCTGTCGGCAAAAAACATGTTGGAACGGAAACTCAATTTATCGGTAACGGGCAGTGAGCCAAATATGTTCACACCTTCGGTAACCTCGCGCCCTATGTTATAACGCTGGTTTAACGAAACATTTGAATAGGTGTTATCTCCTATAGTTAGTGTTTGGTAAAACGTAGTAAACGACTGTAAATCGTCGGTATTGTATCTGTAAAATGCAGCTACGTAAATATTGGCACCTTTCCCGAATGATTTGTTATAACCTAATTCAAAATTGTGTCCTAATTCAGGCTTCAGATCCGGATTACCGGTACTGATATTGTGGGGATCACTGATATTATAAAACGGGTTAAGGGAGCGATAATCCGGCCGTTCCAGCCGGTAGGTGTAGCTGAATTTGATAGATTGTGTTTTATCTAACTTATGCGATAAAACAAATGATGGTGCAAAAATGCCGTATGATGGTATCGTGGTGTTCGGAAAATCAGAAGTGGCTTCTGTATATTCATATCTCAGCCCTGCTTTTCCTTCAATAAAATCATTAAACAACGAAAACGACGACGAAAGGTAATATGCAAAAATCTTCCGGTTGTAATCAAAATTATAACTCTGTGTTGGGTTAAACACAAAGGCGCCATTTGTCAAGGTTTGTGTATTTACTGTTCCGTTAATATCCTCTATTACCCCTTTAGCGCCGGTTTCAATAGTAAACCCTTTACTAATAGGCTGAGTGTAATCAACAGAAATATCGGTTTCCCTATCCTTTCCGGGGTTGTTGCCTATTGATCCGGATGACGGGAACGATACGTTGGTATAATCCTGCTCCTGGGTGTAGTAACTTGTATTACTGCCGAAACTACTGCTATATAATACGTCGAGTTCCTGATTTTCTTTGTTAAATGTCTTTTTGTAGGCAAGACTTAGGTCGGTTGAATTTGCACTGAACCTGCTTGTTGAATTACTTAAGCTGGCAGTATCTGCGTCAAATACCGCGCGGTTTAATGTTGTATAAGTATTTTGATCCTGGTTAGTTAACCCGATACCATGATTACCAAAATGATTAAAGTTGATAGCAGCAGTAAGCTCATCTTTGGGAGTTATACTCCAATTTAAACTTAAGCCAGACTGATAACCACTTCTTTTAAAAGCATTGGTTCCCCTTTCGTACAAACTGGTGACCGTGTCCCGTGCGTTGTTGTATGATGCCCGGTTAGTGGTATTTATCGAGGTGCTGTTCAATTGTTCGTTGCCGCTGAAAAAAGCATTTACGCCAAAGTTGCCTTTACGTGCATTTAGGTTAAAAGAACCATTCTCCAAACGTGTACCGGCAGAAAGGTTAACACTGCCATTTATACCTTGCACTTTGCTGTCTTTTAATACAATGTTGATTATACCGCCGGTTCCTTCAGCATCATATTTGGCCCCGGGGCTCGTAATAACTTCGATGTTCTTGATCTGACTGGCCGGAATGGCCTGTAAAGCATCTGAAAGGCTGGCGCCGAAAATACTGGAGGGTTTCCCATTAATCAAAAAACGAACGTTAGCGTTTCCCATTAGTTCAACGTTACCATCAATATCTACCGTTACCATCGGTACTTTCTTTAATACATCCAAAGCAACGCCGCCCTGTGCCGTTAGATCATTCGCAGGGTTGTAAACCAGCTTATCTATCTTATTTTCAACCGTTGGCGCACTTGCTGTAATAACCACTCCTTTTAATTCATTTTGAATGGGAAACAGCAAAATGTTACCTAAAGGGAGGCTTTTAGCAGTAGCGCTGATGACTACATGATCGATCGTGGTTTTTTTATACCCTAAAAAATCAACGGTAACTGTGTACTCGCCAAACGGGATACCGTCGACACTGAAACCGCCTTTTGGATCCGTGCTCGCACCGTTAAAAGGCGATGTACTACCAATTTTGAAGATGCTGACGGTTGCAAAATCAACCGGTATTTTAGTGACAGCGTCCGTTACTTTGCCGCTGATTTTGCCTTTTTGAAGTGCATTATTCGTTTGAGCCTCAACCCCAAAAGAAATAATAATTAAAAAAAATAATATACGTATAGTCCTCATGTAACAATATCTCATTTATAAACCTGCCGCGAAAATGAGCACAAAATTTGGAATAAACCTGAGTTTACAGCTATATAGTGTAATTGTTACAATAAGGGGTTTGGGGGCGAAAGCGTAAAGCAGCGTCGATTCTAAAAATTTTAATATTATTAAAATATCAAAACCAGGCTGCCGCCGATGATAAGCATAGCGCCCGTTACAGTTTTTAAGGTTAAAGGCTCTCCTAAAAATACAACTGCAAGGATAATGGCAATGGCTACGCTTAACTTATCAACCGGCGCGACTTGTGATACTTCACCCAGCTGTAAAGCCTTGAAGTAACAAATCCATGACAAGCCCGTGGCGCATCCCGAAAGCACAAGAAACGTCCAGTTTATTTTGGTGAGGCTGCCAATAGAATGTGTACCGCCTCTGAAGATGACAATTGCCCAGGCAATGAGAAGGATCACTACTGTGCGGATAGCAGTTGCCAGGTCGGTATCTACTCCTTTTATTCCAACTTTAGCAAAGATCGCCGTTAAGGCAGCAAAAAAAGCTGATAGTAAAGCATATATCCACCACATAGTAACTGAATTAAGATTTACATTATAGAATCAGGCTTTATCAGCGGCGGCGGGTTTCATTTTTTTCATTGTCGACTTTTTTTCCTCGTTACCGCTGCCTAACAGGTAACCCCATGGCTTGAGGCTTTCAACCCTATCAAAAATAATTTTCAGGATGGCCAGTGTCGGTATGGATAAAAACATTCCCGAAAGCCCCCATACCATTTCGCCTACTATTATACCTAAAAAGGTGATTAGCGCATTAAGTTTTACCTTTGAGCCCACTATTGTAGGCAGTAAAAAGTTGGAGTCAACTGCATGGATGCCGAGCACACTGGCAGCCACCCAAATTGCGTCTTTTATATTGCCGGTGGCAAAAGTCACCAATGAACTTAAAAGTAAAGCAGTAAATATTCCCAGGTACGGAATCAGGTTAAATAAACCAACTATAATACCCAATAGTACAGCATACTTTATACCGATTATCCAAAATGCAGCGCAAGCTAAACTCGAAACTACAACCATCTCCAGCAACAGCCCCAAGATGTACTGACGTAATATGCTTTGAATATTTTCTACAATGTCATATACAATCGGTTCATATTCGTCTTTAAAAACCCATACAATAAAGCGCATAAGTATGCGCCGGTAAAGCAATATAAAAAAGGTGAAAATAAGTATGAAAACATAAAAAAGCATCAGTGACGATATGGCCCCAAATGTTTCACCAACCACGTTAGCGCCCGAATCCATTATCTTTTTGGTAGTATCATGCACATAGCTCATTTGCTTGCTTGCATTAATATGGAACGCATGCTGAACCCAGCCCGATAAATCATTGATTGACTGGCTAACCTGTGTTTTGAGCATTGGCCAGTCATTAGACAGGTTTGATATCTGCGAACCTACGAGGTACAAAATGCCTCCTACAAACGCCAATAGCAATAATATAGATGCAAGCGAGGCTAAAGCCCGGGGCAATCTTAATTTTCTTTCAAGGAAACCTGCAACAGGAAGCAACAAGATAGCAAATAAGAATCCGAACACCAAAGGATCCAAAATATCTTTCCCTAAAATAACCAGGTATCCCAGGGCGATGAGCCCCACAAGTACCAATGACAATCGTTCATAAAAAGGATGCGGGTTAGTTTTTTCGGGCATAGCGGGCAGTTGTGTAGTTGCGATATGAACGCTTATCTGCAATATTAGTTTGAAGATAAGAATAATTGTAAAGACTTACTAAGTTTTCAAAAACTTCGTAAGTCTACTTCCCTGTAAAAGCATCAATGATCTTCATCAGTACAACGGCTTCCTCAATAGAACATGGATTGGGTCCCTCGTCATTAAAGTAATCTATTATTTTGGTGATCATAGGCTGTTGAATATGTTCGGGCGGCACAAAATAGAGCGTTTCGCCCCCTGTTTCATTTCTCCAGGTAATATACCATGAGCCAAAAAAAGGAAAGGTTATTTTCCCTTTGCTTCCTATGATCTCGCAAGTATCGGTCACCTCGCTTTCGGCGACATTAAAACACCAGGAGCCGTTAACTACCACATTATTTTTAAATTCGATCTGGCCGCAAACATGGTCATCTGCCGGAGTTAATCCCGATTGATTTAACGAGAAGCCCTGGTAGCGTTCAGGCTCGCCAAAATAAAACAGCATCAGGTCGAGTTGGTGCGGCGCAAGGTCATGGAAATAGCCACCACCTGATAATTCAGGCTGAACGCGCCAGTTAGGTTCCGGATGAGCCACCAAATCCGGCACGGAGGTCTTCCACATCCTGATCTGTACGGTCCTTATGTCGCCCACAGTGTTATTATCAATTAGTTCTTTAACTTTTAAAAATATAGGCAACGCCCGGCGGTAATGGGCTACAGTTAAACGTCCGCCAGTTTGTTTTACCGCATCAGCCATTTGTTGTGCTTCGGCGGCAGTACGGGTAACAGGTTTTTCAACATAAACGTTCAGCCCTTTTTCCAAAGCAGCTACGGCATATTCCAAGTGGAAAGCAGGCGGCGTGGCAATAGAAACCGCATTTACATCGGCATCATCCAGTAATTGCCCTGCATCGCTGTACCATTTGCCAACACCATGTCTTTTAGCGTAATCCGCAGCTTTTTCGGCGTCGCGGCGCATAACGGCTACCAAACTACTTCCCGGAATCTTGTTATAAGCCTGGCCGCTTTTCTTTTCAGTAACATCGCCGCATCCGATAATACCCCAGTTAATTTGCCCCATATTGAATTGTTTTAAAACAGAGTCAAGAGGCAAGAGTCAGGAGCCAAGCAAAAATCTTTCCGAATATGCCAAGCCATCCGATGCAGAGCAGACCTAAGCATTCCCAACCTTGCCCGGTTGTGCTTCCGTCGAGGTGCATGGCGGGTTGTGTTAAACTTGCAAGAAACAG
>CAZZUU010000232.1:0-6789 GCA_964657275.1 uncultured Mucilaginibacter sp.
AGTTTTATCATCTTTTTGATACCTGACGGCTTTTTAGATGTGCGTTTACAATCTGCAATATTTGTTATTATTCTCTTTTTAGCCGGAACCATATTCACAAGTACCATCTTTACAGACTTCGGAAACAAAAATAAAGCGATAGCCTCACTTACCTTACCATCATCACATTTCGAAAAATATTTGGTTGCCTGGTTATATTCATTCTTGTTATTCATTGTGGCGTTCACCTGTAGTTTTTATCTCATATTAATGTTTTTATTTAATTTAAAACATTTCCCCGGGCAAAAAGCGGTGTTTCTTAATGTTTTTCAAGAGCCTGTTGGTTTCCAGGTATTTTTATTGTTTGCTTTTTTGCATGCCATCGCATTTTACGGCGCCATTCTTTTTGAAAAATTACATTTCATAAAAACTGCCTTTGCATTTTTTATTGCCGCCGCTTTACTTGTATCCTTCAACAAAATATTATTAGGCTTTTTATTAGGAAGAGCGGTGTTACCGGCTGCGCCGTTTACAAATGCAAGATTCATTGAACATAGTGAGGGAATAACCATTAGCACAACCGGAATAGAACAATCACATGTGATAATACCGATGATAGTGGTCACCTTTATTTTTTGGATAGCCGCTTATTATCGTTTAAAGGAAAAGCAGGTTTAATTTTTTAGTTATGGAGTTTAGAGATAACGAGGCTATATACCTGCAAATTGCCGCTTACGTAAGCGAAAATATATTGCTGGGAAAATGGCCGGCAGAACAAAAGATACCCTCGGTGCGCGACATGGCGATTGAGCTTGAAGTTAACCCAAATACGGTTATGCGATCTTACGAGTTTTTGCAGAACCAGGGAGTAATATATAATAAGCGCGGGCTTGGGCTTTTTGTAGCGCCGGACGGAAACGAAAAAGTAAAGGTTTACCGAAAAGAGCGTTTTATTCAGCAAGACCTGAACGAATTTTTCAGAAGTATTTTTTTACTGGGTATCAGCCTTGAAGACCTGCAGCAGCTTTATAAAAAATTTAAAACAGAAAACTACGCATCAAAATCAGAGAACTATGAAGACAAGTAATAAATTAGTAATTGCCGCCTTGCTTTTTCTTTTAGTATCGCTCGTAGTGTATGATTATAAATTAAAGGAAGCATACAGCTCCGGCAGCTACAAAAATCCTTACCGGGAGTTTATCAACTTAAAGTTTAAAAATTTTGATGCCGTAGATGTGGTCTCATCAACCGCAGCTAACGTAAAATTTATACAAGGCCCCTTTAAGGTAATGATTGATACTAACACCCTTCAATTTGTACGAATAAAACAAAAGGGCAGGCGCCTGGAGGTTAAAGTAAACTTCGAATACGAATACCTTTATAACCCTAACCCTTACATCATCGTTATTTCTTGTCCTAAACTGCTGGAATTGAATGCCGATGCCCGGTACACCACAAATGGAAAACAAGTTATCGACACTGTTGTAAGGGAAGAATGGAATATGCGGCAGGTTTTGATCGATGGTTTTAAGCAAGACAGTTTATCCATACGCCAAGACTATGGTAGCACAGTAGTACTTTCAGGTAACACTATAAATTCGGTTTATGCAGTGTCGGGAGAAAGCGAGGGAAGCGGATCGAAATTGGTGATTTTAAAAAACAACCATTTACATAATGCAACCATCAATATACTTCAAAAAAGCACCTTTGTTTTGCAACAGGCCGAAATTCAAAATTTGAACTACCATATAACCGACAGCGCCCGCATGATAACAAGCGGCGCGGTAAAAAACCTTTTAAACCTAACACCAAAACCCCAAACAAAATGAAACTGGTAATTAACTCACTTTCTAAAACTTATCCTAACGGCGTACAAGCCATTAAAGATGTTTCGTTAACGCTTAACAATGGCATGTTTGGGCTTTTGGGCCCCAACGGCGCCGGTAAATCGTCGCTGATGCGTACGATAGCCACTTTGCAGGAGGCCGATTCCGGTACTATTTTTTTAGATGATCTTGACGTAATAAAAAATAAAACCGAGGTCCGCCAGTTGCTGGGCTACCTGCCGCAGGAATTTGGCGTGTATCCGAAAATTTCGGCAGAGCGTATGCTCGATCATGTCGCACAATTAAAAGGTATCGGGAATAAAACTGAGCGGAAAGACCTCGTTAATTCGCTGCTTGACAATGTGAACCTTTCGAAAGATAAAAGAAAGTACCTGGGTACGTTTTCCGGTGGCATGAAACAGCGTTTCGGCATAGCGCAGGCATTGATAGGAGATCCAAAACTGATTATAGTTGATGAACCAACCGCAGGATTGGATCCCGCCGAAAGAAACCGTTTTTATAATTTATTGAGCAGATTAGGGGAAAATACCATTGTGATATTATCCACCCACATTGTAGAGGACGTAAGTACACTATGTTCAAATTTCGCCATCATTTGCCAAGGCGAAGTGTTGTATGCGGGTGAGCCGGATATTGCCGTGAAAGAAATGGAAGGCAAAATATTCAGTAAATCTATTTCAAAGGAAGAGTTAGGCCATTATCGCGATGATTTTAACGTAATATCAACGCGGCTAAAGGCCGGCAAAATGCATATCAGGATACTTCAGGAAACACCGCCGGGGGATGGTTTTATCTCAAGCTCACCCGACCTGGAAGATGTTTATTTCAGCAATATAGCTACACGGGTAGATGTAAACACTATATAAACCAATTTTACCCTAACCATCATGTTTGTCAAAATATTTCTTTTCGAAGTTCAAAACAGGTTAAGAAGGCCCGCCGTTTACCTGTATTTTTTAGCCGCCTTGGTTTTTACCGTTTTTACATTTTCTACCGGCTCGTTACCAGTTGGTGAAAAGGAACATATTAACTCGCCTTACCTCATTTCGCTTTGGTGCGCCGGCATAACCATGTTTATGACGCTGATCAGTTCTTTCGTTATGGGCACGCCCCTGTACCGCGATATTGAATATAATACCAAAGATTACTACCTCACTTACCCAATTACAAAAGCGGGTTACTTTTGGGGCCGCTATCTCGGTTCGTTTTTGTTTATGCTATTTATAGGGAGCGCCGTTATTATAGGTGCTTACTTAGGCGCTAAGCTCGGCCCCGCTATGGGCTGGACTATTCGCGATCAATACGGCCCTAATAACTTGTCGTATTATCTCTATCCATTTTTTACCATTGCAGTGCCCAACTTGATTTTTACGTCGTCTTTGTTTTTTGGATTGGTGGCACTCACACGCGACGTTAAAGTAATTTACAGTGGCGGCATATTGTTGTTTTTAGGTTATTTTCTTTCTTTGTTCTTTCTCAATAACACCAGCAACATTACCGTAATTACGCTGGCCGATCCCTTTGCACTCTCTGCTATCCGTCTTCAAACAAGCATCTCCACATTTTACCAGCAAAACACTTCGGTAATATCCTTAACCGGCGCTTTTTTGCTTAACCGTTTTCTTTGGGCGGGCATAGGCATCCTGGTTCTGTTGTATACTTATATCCGTTTCAACTTCGAGAAGTTTTTCAGTGGGAAAAGAGATAAAAATATCATTAATATCGACAGGGAACCGGCCAAACAGACTGGAATACTTAAAGCCAAAATAAGTTTTACCGGCCGATACAACCGCAGCACACTTTTCAGTCTCACAAAAGTGGAGTTGCTCAATATTTTTCGTGACAATTATTTTTGGATTATCGTATCAAGCGGAATGGTTTTCCTTGGTTTCGTATTTTGGATGGGTAACCAATATAACGGTGTACCTGATCTGCCCCGAACAGTAATGTTATTTAATATTTTTAACGATGTATTCCTGTTTTTTATTTTTTTCATTATCGTATTCTACACCGGCGAAACGCTGCACCGCGACAGGGTAACGCGATATGCTTTTATTAATGATTCATTGCCGCCGCCTAATTGGGTTTTAAACGGATCAAAGCTCATTTCTTTGCTTTTGCTTGGCGCTGGTTTATCATTAATCCCGGTTGTACTGGCTCTGTTTGTACAAATAGCCAAAGGCTTTCATCTTTTTAATTTCCCGGTTTACTTCCTGTATACATTTATGATTATTATACCGCGCCTATTAGAAATGGTGGTATTTGCTTATTTAATGCACGTTGTTTTAAACAATAAATTCGTAGCTCATGGCGCTGCTGCGGCTATTTGGATAGCTTTCTACTTTTTGGAGCAAACGCATATTTTCGACTACAACCTACTGGTATATTCTTATACTCCTTGGTTTGGTGTTTCTGATATGGATGGTATCGGCCACATGGCGAAGTCGGTAAATTGTTTTAACCTTTATTGGATGTTGTTTGCCGGTTTGTTAATTATCCTTTCGGCATTATTTTATTACCGGGGCGTAACATCTTCATTTAAAGAACGGCTTCAGTTAATTGGTGAACGGTTCGACAATAAAACACGGCTCTTTACAGGCATATTAATGCTGACATTTTTATCAGTTGGCGCTTACAACTATTATAATGTGAGCTACTTAAATAATTTTTTAACTGATAGTGAAAAAGATCACCGTGCTGTTATTTACGAAAGAACATTGAAACATTTTGACAGCGAACCGCTACCAAAGGTAATAAGGATAAAGATGAATGCGGATCTCTTCCCTGATAGGCAGCAGGAGTTTGTTAAAGCTTTTGTGACTATTCAAAACAAAACAAATAAACCAATCTTAACCATGCTGCTCGATGGTGATGAGTTGACAGATTATTCAATTAAACGGAACGGCGAACCTGTTTCCTTTACTTGTCCTTTAGTGTATAAGCGTGGCATGTTTAACTGGTTCAGGCCAAAACGGGATACTGCGGAATTTCGCCTTTACAAATTTGATCAGCCCCTTGCACCCGGAGACTCGGCAGTTTTGGAGGTAAACTCATCCATCAGCTATCGCGGCTTTAGCAATAGTCTGTATAGCGGAGATCTTTTACATAACGGCATTACGTTCAAAGGAGGGTTACCAGGATTGGGTTATGATGATGACGATGAGCTCAGCAGCAATTACGAACGGCGGAAAAACCATCTTCCCGAAAAAAAAGAAGAGGAAATAGCACAAAATGACCCGGCCGGAATCAGCACCCTTAAGGCTGGCAGGTCCTCAGATTTATTAAGCGTTGATTTGACCGTAAGTACATCTGCAGACCAAACCGCCATTGCGCCCGGCGAACTGGAAAAACAATGGAAACAAACCGGGCGAAACTTCTTTCATTACGTCCAAAATAAACCCGGCATGTATGCGCCGCTCGGCATTATATCTGCCAGGTACGCGGTGTTAAAGGATAGTGTTCAACTGGGGCACAAAGTAGCTATCAGTATTTATTATCATCCGGCACATAATATCAACATAAGCAGGTTTATGGCTGCCTATAAAGACGGTCTTAACTACTTCTCAAAAGCCTACGGCGAATATCCGTTCAGCAACATTAAATTAGCTGAAACGCCCATATACAGTTCGCAAATATCTTCACTCAGTACGCTGGATGCCTATGCTGAATATTTTGCCTGGAACGCCGGTTTCACCAAACCCAACCAGGTGGATTATTGTTATTTCACAACTGCAAGGCTATTTGCGCAGCAATGGTGGCGTTTCCAGGTCGCTCCTAATAATACTGCAGGATCAATGGTTATTCCTGAGGGACTATCAAGTTATAGTGCACTGGTGCTGATGGAACAGAAATATGGCAAAAACAACATGAAAGGTATCTTGCAGGATGAGATATGGCCTTACCTGGCAATAAGACGGCGCATGAATGAAAAGGAGGTCCCGCTAATACGTGCCAATCAATGGTTCGAATGGGGAGGTAAAGCAGCTATTGTTATGTACGGCTTAAAAGACCTGATGGGGGAAGACAGTTTAAATTCCGCTTTACGCGATTTCAAAAATGCATATGCCTTTAAAAGTAAACCTCCCTATGCAGGAACAAATGATCTGTACCGTTACCTTCAAAAACATACGCCCGACTCCTTGCAATATTACTTAACGGATACCTGGCAAAAGATTACCCTATATAATAATAGTATCACCGGAGTTAAAGCGATTCCAACCGGAAAAAACAATCAATATAAAGTAACCATCAGTGTAAAGGTTGCAAAGGCCTGGATAAACGACAAGGGCAATGACTCCCCTGCAACAAAAATGAATGATTATATTGATATCGGCGTATTTTCAGCAGATACTAAAAATAAAGACGGCCGTACGCAAGTAAATCCACTGTATTTAAAAAAATATAAACTGGGCTATGGAAAACACATCATTGAAATTGTTGTAAACGGCAAACCCGTCCGGGCAGGAATTGATCCCTATAACAAATTAATTGACAGGATACCTGATGATAATATGAAAGATTTTTAGCCCATCTACGTGTGGGTGGTATGTGCTACTTCGAGGGTATAATCACAACCTGATGTAGCCAAGGTCATCAAGGTGCGCAAGGGTTTTGGCCAAATGAGTTTTGCCATCCTTTAGTAGATATAAATTATCGCTGATATCTAAAATATGGCTATACATGTGATCAGTAATCAAAAGGCCTTTATTGATTTTCTCTTCCATTAAAAATCCCTTCACGTTCTCGATTTGGATGGGGTTTAAATGTGTAAATGGCTCATCGAGCATTGCAAATAAGGATGGTGTTTTTACGATGATATAAAGTTCGAGCGTACGCCACTGCCCGCCCGAAAGGTGGTTTACTTTTAAATCCTGTTTTTCGGAAAATTCTGGGAAACGATTTATAAAGTCCGCATGCGATAGTCGAAAATCTGCTAATACTTTTTTTACGGATAACGACTTTG
>CAZZUU010000233.1:0-6724 GCA_964657275.1 uncultured Mucilaginibacter sp.
CAGTATTAATTTAAAACACGATGGCAAAGAAAGTAGTTGCAACGCTGAAAGTTGCAGGTAAAGGCAAAGAATATTCAAAGGTTATAACAATGATTAAGTCGCCAAGAACCGGTGCTTATTCATTTAAAGAACAAATCGTACCTAACGACAACGTTAAGGATGCGATCGCCGGAAAATTATAACCGGTAAAGTTTGATCAAAATATAAAGCCATCTTGTTATAACGAGAGGGCTTTTTTTGTGAGGCCTCACCCCGGCCCTCTCCAGAGGAGAGGGAGAATGGGACGCAGGTGGTTACAAATGCAATTTTAAAGTCCTCTCCAAAGGAGAGGATTATTCACATGAATATTGTTTTTTATCTGCGTTCATGATTGCTACGCAGTTTAGGTGAGGCCAACATGGGATTATTCGATTTTTTCAAGAAAAAAGAAAGCACTCCGCAAGAGCAGGAGGCGCTTGACGTTGGGCTGGAAAAAACCAAGGATAACTTTTTCTCCAAGATCACTAAGGTAATAGCCGGTAAGTCTACCGTTGATGATGATGTGCTGGATGAACTGGAAGAAGTGCTGGTAACTTCGGATGTCGGTGTTAAAACCACGCTAAAGATCATCGAGCGGATACAGGCCCGCGTGGCCCGCGATAAATATGTAGGCACATCGGAACTGAACGGCTTGCTAAAAGAGGAAATTCAACAGTTGCTTGCCGAAAACAATAGCAACGATTTTACCAGCTTTGAATACGGCAGCCATAAGCCTTATGTAATTATGGTGGTTGGCGTAAATGGTGTTGGTAAAACAACCACCATCGGCAAGCTTGCCCATAAGCTAAAACAGGCCGGCAATAAAGTGGTTTTGGGCGCAGCCGATACTTTTCGTGCGGCCGCAGTTGCACAGATACAATTATGGGGCGAGCGCGTAGGCGTAAAAGTTGTGGCCCAGGCCATGGGATCTGATCCGGCATCTGTCGCTTTTGATACGCTGCGTTCGGCAGTGGCAAATGGAGATGATGTCGCAATTATTGATACAGCCGGGCGTTTGCATAATAAGGTTGGCCTGATGAACGAGTTAACCAAGATCAAAAATGTAATGGAAAAGGTAGTTCCCGGAGCGCCGCACGAAATATTGCTGGTGCTGGATGCCTCCACAGGGCAAAATGCCATTGAACAATGCAAGCAGTTTACCGAAGCAACAGCCGTTAATGCCCTGGCATTAACTAAGCTTGATGGTACAGCAAAAGGCGGCGTAGTGATAGGGATTTCGGATCAGTTTAAAATACCGGTAAAATATATAGGGGTAGGCGAAGGGCCGGATCATTTGCAGTTATTTGACAGGCAGGCATTTGTGGATTCGCTCTTTAAACAATAAAATAATAGCGCTTCATTGTCACGAAGAAAGTCTCCATTTTGTCTGAACCTTGATTAATAGGATTTGGAGATTGTCATGATTATAGGAAATAAATGAAAATCATGGAAATCCTTTAATCGTATGAATCATGGTTCAGACAATTGCATATGAAAACAAAAGAAATTTATCAGCCCAAAAAATCTGCAAAGCCCCGCGTAAACGTGGTGACTTTGGGCTGTTCCAAAAATATTTACGACTCCGAAGTTCTGATGGGCCAGCTTAAAGGCAGTCACTTTGATGTTGTGCATGAGGCTGAAAAAGTCAACAGTGATGATATTATAGTCATAAACACCTGCGGATTTATTGATAATGCCAAACAGGAATCTATCGACACCATTTTGCAATACAGCGAACTAAAGGAGCAGGGCAAAGTTGGAAAAGTAATTGTTACCGGATGTTTGTCTGAACGCTACAAACCTGAACTGGAAGCAGAAATTACTAACGTGGATGCTTGGTTCGGTACTAACGACCTGCAAAACCTGCTCCATTCTGTAGGCGCTGATTACAAACACGAATTAATTGGCGAACGCCTGCTGACCACGCCATCGCACTTTGCTTATTTTAAAATTGCTGAAGGCTGTAACCGTCCGTGCTCGTTTTGCGCCATCCCGCTGATGCGCGGAAAGCATTTGAGCCAGCCGATTGAGCAACTAGTAAGGGATGCCCAAAATCTAGTTAAAAACGGCACAAAGGAATTGATACTCATTGCGCAGGATCTTACCTATTACGGCCTCGACCTTTACGGAAAACGCAATCTGGACGAGTTACTTCGCCGTCTTTCTGATGTTAACGGCGTGGAATGGATAAGGCTGCAGTATGCTTATCCGTCCGGTTTCCCGATGGAGATACTGGATGTGATGAACGAACGCGAAAATATCTGCAAATACATGGACATGCCGCTGCAGCACATCAGCGATGATATGCTGAAATCTATGCGCCGCGGCATTACCAAACAAAAGACGATCGATTTGGTAAATACGATCCGGGACAAAGTACCGGGCATTGCCATGCGGACTACGTTGATTACCGGTTACCCGGGAGAGACGGGAAAAGATTTCGAGGAAATGCAGCAATGGGTTGAGGATACAAAGTTCGACCGCCTGGGTTGCTTTACCTATTCGCATGAGGAAAAAACGCATGCACATTCTTTGATCGACGACGTACCGGATGATGTTAAACAACAGCGGGCCGATGCGATTATGGAAATACAGCAGGAAATTTCTTTTGATAAGAACCAGGAAAAGATCGGAAATACCTATAAAGTATTGATCGATAAAAAAGATGGCGGCTACTTTGTTGGTCGTACCGAATATGATTCACCCGAAGTGGATAACGAAGTTTTGATTGATGCGAGTATAGATTATGCGACTATCGGCAGCTTTGTTAACGTGAAAATCGATACCGCCGAGGACTTCGACCTTTATGGACATATTGTAAAATAAACTGTTTTTGGTTGCCCGTTCTATATTTTAGAATTTAAAAATCTAAATTCGACGTCAAATCCGATCCGCCGACTGGCGGACGAACATCCGAACTCCGAAATCAAAGATATGGAACCTGCCTGTATAGACTACAAAGACACGGGATACTTTTCACAAACCGTTATTGATTACCTGGACGATGTTCCTGATCTTCGTTCATTCTATAGCCACAGGCCCGATCTGGAAGGGTTTGCCCAATTATTTGAAAACAAAAAAGTAGTTGCTGACCGGGAAGTTTTGGTTCAGGTTCTGCTAGATCAATATGCAAGGCTATCTGAATATCCGGACGCTATCGAATTTCCCCTTCAGGGGATTAGGGGGCTTAATTCACCCAATACATTTACCATTACCACAGGCCACCAACTAAATATATTTGCAGGCCCCCTGTATTTTATCTACAAAATTGTAACCGCTATTAAGTTATCGCGGCAGCTAAAGGCAGCTTTCCCTGATAAAAATTTTGTGCCGGTTTACTGGATGGCTTCCGAGGATCATGATTTTGCAGAGATCAATTATACCAACATCGGCGGTAAAAAGGTGCATTGGTGGCATGAGGCGTCGGGTGCTACAGGGCGAATCAATCCTGATACGATGCGGCAGGCGCTCAATCAATACAAGGGTGCTTTGGGAATTGAGAAACACGCCAATGAACTGGCCGAAATTGTAGAAACGGCCTACACAAAATTTGATAAACTGGCAGACGCCACCCGTTATTTGGTTAACGCTTTGTTTGGTCAATACGGCCTGGTTATCATTGATGCAGATGACCGCCGCTTTAAACAGCAATTTGCTCCTATTATGGAGCAGGATATCATTGAACAAGACAGTTTTAAAAATATAAGTGCAACGAACGAAAAGTTGCAGCAAACAGGCGTCCATATCCAGGTTAATCCCCGCGAGATCAATTTCTTTTATTTGCTGGATGGCTTACGCGAGCGTCTGACTTTTGAAAAAGACCGTTACCATGTTTTGAACAGCGAAATAAGTTTTTCAGAAATTGAACTTAAAAAAGAGATCAGCCAATATCCCGAAAGGTTTAGTCCCAACGTGGTAATGCGCCCGCTTTACCAGGAATGTATATTGCCCAACGTTGCCTATATAGGCGGGGGAGCAGAAATCGTTTACTGGCTGGAGCTGAAATCAAATTTCGATCATTATAAAGTTGATTTCCCGGTCCTTATTCTGCGTAATTCTGGTTTGGTTATTAATAAGGAATTAGCAGCCAAGATTACCAAAATGGATTTGGAAGCAGCCGATTTGTTTAAAGATACTGATGCACTAAAAAACGATTGGATAAAAAAGCACAGTAAACATGATTTATCGCTTAGCGAGGAATGGCGCGAACTGGCTTGTGTTTTTGATAAAATAAAGCTTCGTGCCCATAAAATTGACAGTACGCTGGAGCCTTCCGCCGCTGCGGTACAGGCAAGGCTGAAACATGCTATAGATAGCCTGGAGAAAAAATTAGTACGGGCCGAAAAACGGAATTACCCAACCCGCCTGGAGCAGGCCGAACATATAAAAGATGCCCTTTTTCCGAAGGACAGCTTACAGGAGCGCATCGAAAATTTTGGCCTGTTTTATGTGAAATGGGGGCAGAGTTTTATTGACGAACTCATCCGCAATTTTGAACCGCTCGATTTTAAATTTACGGTGCTCACCGAGATGTAAATTTCTAACTCAGTATCATTCGAAGATTTAAGGATTACCGATTTTTTTTATTTTTGCGACCAATGTTTCAATCTACCATAATCATCGTTCCCGGACTTGGAAATTCCGGGCCCCGGCATTGGCAGTCCCTTTGGGCAAATCAGTTTAATTTTATCCGTATTGAACAGCAGGACTGGGAGAACCCGGTTTGTGCCGACTGGATCAGCGTGATAAATGAGGAGGTTGAAAAGCATGATTCAAATAATGTAATTCTGGTTGCTCATAGTTTGGCGTGTCCTACGGTAGCCCGTTGGGTGCAGCAGTTTGGCACTAAAATTAAAGGTGCTTTGCTGGTTGCGCCGGTAGATACCGAAGCTGACACTTTGCCTGCTCGTGCGACTGGTTTCAATAATACCCAACTGATTAAATTACCATTTAAATCGATCGTGGTAACCAGCACCACGGATCAATATGTTACAGAGCCGCGTGCGAGGTACTTTGCAGAATGCTGGGGCAGTGATTTTATTAATATTGGCGACGCCGGGCATATCAATGTGGCATCAGGGTATGGCAACTGGGATGCGGGGCTTGAGATATTGAAACGGCTGGATAAATAAAAAAGGGCACATTCCCAAACCTTATTATATTTGAAGATGCTTATCTCCGAATCTGCCTTACGCGCCTTTACCCAAAAGATTTTCCTGGCCATGGGATGCAGCACCGAACATGCTGTTCTTTCTGCCGACGTTTTATTGTTGTCTGATTTGCGGGGCATCGATTCGCATGGGGTAGCGCGGCTGGTTGGCTATGTACGCTTATGGGAGAAGAAAAGAATAAATACTAACCCCAATATTACTATCGTTCACGAAACCCCGTCTACCGCCACAGTTGACGGCGATGCAGGGTTAGGATTGGTAGTAGCCCCTTTTGCTATGCGTTTAGCGATACAAAAAGCAACGCAATGTGGGTCGGGTTGGGTATCAGTACGTAATTCCAATCACTTTGGCATAGCGGGATATCACACACTGATGGCTGTAGAAAAGGAAATGATCGGCTTTGCCATGACCAATGCAAGCCCGCTGGTTGCGCCTACGTTTTCAAATGAACGCTTGCTGGGCACCAATCCCATGTGTTACGCCTTCCCGGCCGGCCAATATCCACCCGTTGTGGTAGATATGGCTACATCGGCCGCAGCCAATGGGAAATTGGAAATAGCACAGCGAAAAGGCAAACAGGTACCTGAAGGATGGATACAGGATGCAAAAGGAAACTATACTACCGATCCACACGCACTAAAATCAGGCGGATCGTTATTGCCGTTAGGCAGTGATTATGAACATGGAAGTCATAAAGGATTTGGTTTAAGCGCTACTGTTGATATTCTTTCGGCAGTTTTATCCGGTGCTAATTATGGACCCTGGGTGCCGCCGTTTGTTTCTTTTTTAGAGCCACCTTCTGATCCGGTAGGACTAGGTATCGGTCATTTTGTAGGGGCAATGCGCGTGGATGGTTTCCGCCCGGTTGATGAATTTAAAGATCACCTGGATAATTGGATCGCACGTTTCAAATCGGCGTCAACAATCAATCCTGCTCAAAAAGTTATTATCCCCGGCGAACCAGAACTACAGGCTGAAAAGGACAGAAAGATAAATGGCATCCCGCTAATTGATGCTGTAGTTAGTGATCTTAATGGGCTGGCCGACAAATTTGGTATAGCCAGACTGTAAATTAATTTACTTATTCTCGGTACCGTAATTATGATCATTTGAGTTATCCACAAATTACGTTAACTGCCAAAATTTCTATATATCATAAGCTAATAATATATTATCGAATTTTAGTTAGAAAAGTGATTTAATAATAAACCCGATACCAACAATTATAGTTAATATCATCATACCCCAAGTTTCGACGTCCAAAACTGATATGAGGCCTTCTAATTTGTTCTTTTCTTGAGATTGTTTCCGTCGTTTTATTATCCGGTAGTATAAATACGCAAATGCTAAAAACCCTACACCGACGCAGAAATATTTCCAATTCATTTCTTTTCAAGCTTGAATAATCAACTAGGAACTAATTTCTTAAGTTTTTGCCGGTTGAGCTGGATAAACTTTTTTCGGCAATTCAGCCAATATCGTACGGCCGCCTTTTACTTTTTCACCAATTTGAACTTTGATCTTCGATCCTAGCG
>CAZZUU010000234.1:0-6711 GCA_964657275.1 uncultured Mucilaginibacter sp.
GATTTTTTACTCAACACTATCACTCAAACAAATAAAGAGACGTCATTTGGCAAACATTTTGTCGCTTGCATTTCTATGAACAAATACAAAAGTGCTGACGGTGATACCGGAGTTATCGCTTTCGAAACAGGCGACGATTTTATCAAAATAAAATTCAGGGATGGTTCTGTTTACCTGTACACATCAAAAAGTACGGGTGCGGCCGCTATATACGAAATGAAAACATTAGCAGAAAAAGGGGAGGGCCTTACCACTTACATCAACCAGCATGTACGTGAGCACTATCAAATTAAATTAAAATAATTTATGGGTTGAAAGTATGTGAATTTTAATAGATATGATGATCTGATGTATTAATCAAATCAGTTAAATGAATCGGGGTCGGTGAAATCACTGTTAATAATGTGTGAAATCATCCTAAATAATTCTAAATTTGCGCCACAAACAATACGTCACTTTGTACGTGACCGAATAAAAAAAGTTATAAATTTTAAACCGTTTTATTCAAGCCCCGTGAAGGTTTTGATGAAGCAAAATCATAGTTGTAGATGATTAATATTACACTTCCCGATGGTTCCCGTCGTCCATACGACAAGGGGATCACTTCCATGCAGATCGCACTTTCGATCTCCGAAGGATTAGCACGAAACGTTTTAGCAGCCGAGGTTGACGGCCAGGTTTGGGATGCAAGTCGCCCAATTGAGCATGATGCATCCGTAAAGTTACTAACCTGGAACGATCTTCAGGGTAAGGCCACTTTCTGGCATTCATCAGCCCACTTAATGGCCGAGGCTTTGGAGGCATTGTACCCGGGTACCAAATTTGGTATCGGGCCTGCTATAGAAACTGGATTCTATTACGATGTGGATTTTGGCGACCGCGAATTCTCTTCCGATGAGTTTAAGAAGATTGAGGACAAGATGCTCGAGCTGGCAAAAACCAAAGAAGAATATACTCGAAAACCTGTAAGCAAAGCGGATGCAATTGAATACTTTACCGAAAAGGGTGACGAGTATAAGCTTGATCTGTTAAAGGATTTGCCTGATGGCGCAATTACCTTTTATACACAAGGCAATTTTACCGATCTATGCCGCGGGCCGCATATCCCAAATACAGGTTTTATAAAGGCCATCAAGTTAATGAGCGTTGCCGGCGCTTACTGGCGGGGCGACGAAAGCCGTAAGCAGCTTACCCGTATCTATGGAGTAACTTTTCCAAAACAAAGCGAGCTGACTGATTACCTGCACATGCTGGAGGAAGCAAAAAAACGCGACCACCGCAAGTTGGGTAAAGAAATGGAGTTGTTTGCCTTCTCCGAAAAAGTAGGTATGGGTTTGCCATTATGGTTGCCAAAAGGAGCAGCTTTGCGCGAACGCCTGGTTAACTTTATGCAGAAGGCACAGGTGAAGGCAGGTTACGAACAGGTGATCACGCCGCATATCGGCCATAAAAACCTGTATGTAACATCAGGGCACTACGAAAAATATGGCGCCGATTCATTTCAGCCGATAAAAACACCGCAGGAAGGTGAGGAGTTCTTTTTAAAACCAATGAACTGCCCTCACCATTGCGAAATATACAAAACAAAGCCCCGGTCTTACAAAGATTTACCAGTGCGTTATGCCGAATTTGGCACGGTTTACCGGTATGAGCAAAGCGGGGAGTTGCACGGGCTTACTCGAGTTAGAGGATTTACACAAGATGACGCACACCTTTTTTGCAGGCCCGACCAGGTAAAGGATGAATTTAAAAAGGTGATAGACCTGGTGCTATACACTTTTACTTCGCTTGGCTTTGATAATTACACCGCACAAATTTCCTTGCGCGATCCTAATAATAAATCGAAATATATCGGCAGCGAAGAAAACTGGTTGTTAGCCGAATCACAGATCATAGAGGCTGCGGCCGAAAAAGGTTTAAATACGGTTATTGAGCTTGGCGAAGCCGCATTTTATGGCCCCAAACTTGATTTTATGGTAAAAGACGCACTTGGGCGCAAATGGCAGTTGGGAACCGTGCAAGTTGATTATAATTTGCCTGAACGCTTCGAACTGGACTATACCGGCAGTGATAATCAGAAGCATCGGCCGGTAATGATACACCGGGCGCCATTCGGATCGCTGGAAAGATTTGTGGCTGTGTTGATAGAGCATTGTGCGGGCAATTTCCCGCTCTGGCTTTCGCCTGAGCAGTTTATTATATTGCCGATATCTGAAAAATACGAAGATTATGCAAAAAAACTTTCAGAATCATTAAAAGATTCGGATATTTGCGGGCTTATTGATTTCAGGGATGAAAAGATCGGTCGGAAGATACGTGATGCTGAAGTCAAAAAAATCCCTTATATGCTGATTGTGGGTGAAAAAGAGGCCGCCGAAGGGTTGGTTTCTGTAAGAAAACATGGTCAGGGTGATTTGGGAAGTATGAGCATTGAAGATTTTAAACAACAAATAATTAAAGAAATAACAGTATAACTTGGCATTAAACAAACCCTTCAACCGAGGACCAAGGCTGCCCTTTAAGAAAAAGGAAGCTGAACACAACATTAATCAATTTATTAGGGCTACAGAAGTCCGCCTTGTGGGCGACAATGTAGAACAAGGCATTTTTTCATTAAGGGATGCGTTGGCAATAGCCGAAGAACAGGAATTGGATCTTGTTGAAATTTCCCCTAACGCGGTACCTCCCGTTTGTAAAGTAACCGACTACAACAAGTTTATTTACGAGCAGAAGAAAAAGTTAAAGGAAATTAAAAGTAACGCCAAGCAAACCGTTATTAAGGAAATAAGATTCGGCCCTAATACAGATGATCATGACTTTGAATTTAAATTGAAGCATGCCATCAAATTTTTGGAAGCCGGCGAAAAGGTAAGGGCCTACGTACATTTCAAGGGCCGTGCGATAGTTTACAAAGAGCAGGGAGAAATATTACTGCTGCGTTTTGCACAGGCGTTAGAAGATGTTGGTAAAGTTGAGCAATTGCCAAAACTGGAAGGAAAACGGATGTTTTTAACCGTTACACCGAAAGGGGCGAAAAAATAATGTGCAGATGTGCGAATATGCTGATGTGCTGATGAATAGAATAATTTTAAATCGTAAATAAATAGTCCATGCCAAAAATGAAAACCAATTCCAGCGCTAAAAAACGTTTTAGCATAACTGGAACCGGTAAAATCACCAGGAAAAATGCCTTCAAAAGCCACATCTTAACAAAGATGTCGACTAAACGTAAGCGCAATCTTACCCACACCAGCTTAGTTTCTGATGCTGATATGGGTAACGTAAAACGTATGCTTTGCATAGGTAAGTAATTAACAAATTTTTAAACCAGGTACCAGCGTTTTAAGTATCGGCTACAGCCGGACACCTGCTACCAAAAAGACAACAAAATGCCACGTTCAGTTAACGCAGTCGCGTCGAGAAGACGCCGGAAAAGGATCATGAACCTCGCCAAAGGTTATTGGGGTTCACGCAGCAAGGTTTATACCGTTGCGAAAAACACAGTAGAAAAAGGCTTACAGTACGCTTACCGCGACCGTAAAACCAAGAAAAGAGAATTCAGGGCCTTGTGGATCCAGCGTATCAACGCAGGTGCACGCCAGCACGGAATTTCATACTCACAATTAATGGGTAAATTAACAGCAAAAGAAATCGGTTTAAACCGTAAAGTATTAGCTGATTTAGCCATGAATCATCCCGATGCTTTTAAAGCAGTTGTGGATGCAGTAAAATAAACAGAGATAACTCTTAATATCAAAAACCCGCGATGAGCGGGTTTTTTTGTTTTCTCTCTTTGTCTGAACTATGATTCGCATGATTTGACTATTACTTGATTATTGATAAACCCTACGAATCCTTAAATCTGGCGAGTCATAATTCAGACAACAATTATCGCCTCTACCTCATCGGCAATATCCATATACTGCTTAAAGTTATTTACGTCCTGATCGACCATGTTTTTAAATACGGGGTTTAATACATGCGCCAGGCTTGCGCCGAGGCCACCCGCAGGCGGTTGGTAGCTAATTACCACATCAACCAGGGTTCCCTGTTCATCAAACGAATCCCTGAAACGTACTTTACCTGCATTATCAATCATCGAGCCCGGTGCAGAACTCCAGCCAATCATTTCGCCGGGTATATCATGCACAATTTCGGCGTCCCAACTTACTGTAGCAATGCCAGTTGGCAGTTTAAGTACCCAATGGGATCTTTCATTATCTATCAGGGTGACATTTTCCAGGTGGTTCATAATTAACGGCAAATTATCCAGCCGGCGCCAAAAGTTATACACTTCTGTTCGTGGTTTTTTGATGGTAAAGGATGACCGGATATTTACATTCATAGGGTCGGTGCTCTTTTTCCCAATTTGCGAGTACAACTCGCAATGGCCGGTTACGCCTCTGTTTAAAAGATACCCGCCGGCTCCAAGTTTTAAGATGCTTGAAAAAGGGTTCTTAAATAAATGTTTAAATCCCGAAAATGCAAGTTTTGTGCCTGTCGCAATAGAAATGTAACGCTCGGGCCAGGTTAGGTTTATAAGGTGTTTGACGGTCGGATTTTTATTTCTGCCGGTCTGTATTAATGCTGTAGTTTCCATAATTAATAAATAGGTATTTGAATTTAACAGGCAGGATACGATGCGGTTTTCTTTAAATGAAAATAACGACCGGTTATTTTAATAAAACTGCCATTGCCTGGAGTAGCATGGCAATCGCCTCGTCGTGCATAGTCGTTACGCATATTTATTAGACATAACTACAAGATTACCGTGTTACGCTCGCAATGACAATTGTAAAAATGACAAGCCGCTCTCTAAAAATGATTAAACCCACATCACTTTAATATTAATAACTTTATATTTGACACCTGTTAAAGCTAAAAAATAGCTGAGTTTTATTTATGACAATTTCTACCGGCGCGGTTAGCGACAAATATGAGTTGGTTGTGGGGTTGGAGGTTCACGCGCAGTTATCTACGTCAAGTAAATCTTTTTCATCAGATTCTGCGGCTTTTGGCGCCGGGCCGAATGAACATATCAGCGCAGTTTCTTTAGGTCATCCCGGTACGCTGCCGTTCATCAACAAAAAAATGGTTGAGTACGCGGTAAAAATGGGACTCGCCTGTAATTGTACCATAGGTTTAAATAATTCTTTCGCCCGCAAAAATTACTTCTACGCTGATCTGCCGAAAGGTTACCAGATCACCCAGGATCATCACCCTATTTGTATCGGGGGGGCTGTTTTGGTGCGACTGGCCGACGGCACCTCGAAAAAAATAGCGATCCATCATATACACCTGGAAGAGGATGCCGGCAAAAGTATGCACGACCAGCACCATGCTGATTCGCTGATCGACTTAAACAGGGCAGGAGTGCCATTGATAGAAATTGTAACGCAGCCAGATATGCGCAGCAGCGAGGAAGCCGTACTTTTTTTAACGGAGATAAGAAAGCTGGTGCGGTACCTTGATATTTGCGATGGTAATATGGAAGAAGGCAGCCTGCGTTGCGATGCCAATATTTCTGTCCGCATCCGGGGCGAAAAAGAATACGGAAACCGGTGCGAAGTGAAGAATCTAAATTCTATCCGCAATGTCCACCGAGCCATTGAACATGAATTTGAACGGCAGGTTAAAGTTTTGGAAAACGGTGGCCACATCGATCAAAACACATTAAACTTTAATGCCGATACCGGCGAGACATCGGTACTGCGTTCAAAAGAGATGGCCAATGACTATCGTTACTTTCCAGAACCTGACCTCTCCCCATTAAGATTAGGCCAGGAGTTTCTGAATAATGTACGAAAAAGCCTGCCTGTTTTACCGAATGAGCTTTATGATAAATATACCTGCGAACTTGGCCTTTCGGCCTATGATGCCGGGGTTATAACTGCCGACAAAGAATTTGCCCTTTATTTTGAAGAACTGATCACTTATACCGATCATTATAAATCCGCAGCTAACTGGCTGATGGGTGCCATTAAATCGCACCTTAACGACACAGGTACTTCAATTTATAATTTAAACCTGAAGCCTCAAACTTTGGCGGGGATGATTAAACTGGTCGATTCCGGCAAGATCAATAATTCAGTAGCGGTGCATAAATTGTTTCCTGCGTTATTGCAACACCCCGGTAAGGGCGTTGATGCTCTCGCGGCCGAAATGAATTTGCTGATCAGCGAGAACAATAATGACGTAAACCAATTTATACACGATGCTATCGCTAAATTCCCTGATAAGGTGATAGAATACCAAAAAGGGAAAAAGGGCGTTTTAGGCCTGTTTATGGGCGAAATTATGAAGAGCTCAAAAGGAAGGATTGACCCGCAGAAAACCAACCAATTATTAATTAAAGAATTAGAATCGAAATAACTTAGAGATCAGTGATCTGAGGATAGAGATTAGAACTATCCTCTCAAATCTCTAATCGTCAATTTTTTATAACAGTATATCATGAATAAATATTTCATTTCCTACGGTATCATCTTACTGACGCTGTTAACATTTTCCTGCAAGGATAAAGACGCATTTACCATTTCGGGTACAATAACTAATGCAGGGGCTTTAAAAAAAGTATTTCTTCTGGAGGCTGATAGTACCCAGGTTGCTGTAATTGATTCAACCAATTTAAGCGAGGATGGGAAGTTTAAATTCAAGAATAAAACGCCTTACGCCAATTTGTTCAAGATCCGTGCCGGTTCCAGTGTGTTT